>NYZZ01000035.1 GCA_002687355.1 Methanobacteriota archaeon | reverse complement strand
TTCATTGCCCGCAAGGAGGACGACTGATGCTGATACGCAAGGTTCAGCAACGGTCCTGGGGAACCAGCCTGACCACGGTCCCCAAGCAGGTCGTCGACTCGTTCCGGGGCGAGGGCGAGATGTGGTGCGTCTGGAACTATGATGAGCAGCTGCAGGAATGGAGGGTGAAACTGGTTGACAGTAATTCGCTATAATAATAAAAAATGATTTTAAAACTATTATTTATATTATACAAGGAAGGTACGACGGCTTGTTATTCAAGTGTAGTGCGCACTGTAGTGCGCACTACACAATGCTGGAGGTTTTTCTAATGCATAATCGGAACCGCCCCGGTACACAGAAAAACATCAGAATACCATTTGACTTAATGGATTTGATTGAAGATATTCGTCTAAAGGAGGGGAAAAATTTTACAGAATTTGTTGTTGAACGCCTGCGTCTTACCTTCTCTGATGATTGGAATTTTGCTGGCCAGATGATTAAGTATGCCGACAGAGAGATTAAGATGTTTGAAGACATTAAAGTTTTTTACAAGGAAATCTTGCTGAAGGAGGAGAAAAGACAGCAAGCGGCCAAGGAGGAAGCCAAGAGACAGGAACTTGAAGAAGCAGAAGCGACGGAAGCTGACAAGAAGGCCAGAATCCTCAATGACATGAGACTGTTACAGGACCACATAGACGGACGTCGACAACTGTGGGTAAATGATGATAATCCAATGGATTTTATGTGGTTCCGCGCAGATCCCCGTCCGGGTTATTCGAAGTTACCAAAAGGCCAGCTTAACAAGGAACTACTGCAATTCTACAACGACCATCTTCACCTGTTGGTTTGATTTGAGTGCAACGCCTCTGATTAGTTATATAGACCCGAATTTCGACGCCGGCTATCGTCGGTTAACAGTAATCCAAATGGGCCGGAAAGTTACGGATTTAACGCAAAATTGTGCAACGTTACGCAATGGATTGGAGGCTACATAGACCCTCAACACGCTCGCAGAGGCTACGCGCGCGCGAAGGAGAACGCACCCGTAGGGACGTTTTATATGTTAGAGTGTCTTGGAAAAGTATGCACAAATTGGAGCGTGAACTGCGTGCAATGGCCCCAAAGGTGAGGTATCTCAATAATAATTTGGGAGATGAATTGCTTTCTCTGGCCGAGTTATCTCACAATTATGTCAAAGATGTTGTATTTGATGCATCGGCAGAACCATCTGAAAGTGACATTGTAATTGACGATGAGGAAGAGATAGAATATATAGTAAACAATTGTTCCGATAAGAAATGCACATACCACAGAAACACCCAGCTGCTTTGCGAAGTCTGCAGCAGAGAAAAATCAGACAATATCGGGTAAGACAAGCCGGATGAGGAAGCCTTCTGTAATGACTACGAGAGGCCCAGCTCTTCCTTCAGTGCCTCGTCCGGTTGAAGGGCGTTGCCCAGTTCCTGCAGCTCCTTGTCCGCAAGTATCTCGTTCAGCGCCTTCTCGGCCATCTGGCCTGCCACCTTCTTCTCGATGGTCTCGAGGATGTTGTCGTAGGTCATCGCGACGCCACGGCTGCGGGCCTGACCACACTTGCCGCAGAAGTTATGATGCATCGGGTTGAACTCGCTGCACATCCTGCAGTCCCACATCGTCTCAATACCGAAGTCATCCTCTTCCTGGACAATCAGTTCGCCCATACCTTGCGACTTGAATATGGCTGCATCCAGTGCACCACGGTTGACGTGCGTGTAGTGTGAGGGCATCTCTGACCCCTTGCTCCATCCGAAGTGCTCCCGCATCAGCTGTTCGTTCCAGCCCTTCTCTGCTACGATTGTCGCCCGGTTATGCCTGAAGGTGTGCAGATTGAGGTCCCATCTTCCCTTTGCGTTCTTCTTGTAGCCAAGCTTCTTCCTGATAACAGTGAACCTGCCACTGACAGAGTTATTGCAGATGCGGGCCTTGGGCCTGATTGGGGAAGGGAACAGCCAGCCCTCCTTGTCATTGGGTAGCCTGTTCACGTGCTCAATCACGTGGCGGGTGGAGAAGGCCAGCCTCACGGTTCGCTCACCAGTCTTGCCCGACAGGCGCAACAGAGCGCCACGCTCGTCGGTCGAGAAATCCTTCACCTTGCAGTTCCGTGCTTCTCCACGCCTGCAGCCGGTATCGTACAGAAGCGCAATGTAGGTTTGGAACCAAGGACAGGAGGCAGAGGCTTCGAGTATCTGTTTGAACTCTTCCTCTGAAATCCGGTGCTTGGTCGGGTCAGATACATTGATTTTGACAGTGACATCCCTGATGAAAGCAGGAAACGGTCCTGACATAAGGTCGGTCAGGGCATACCTCAAAAGCTGCTTAGCTCCGATGAGAATATGGTGGCGTGAAGCAGCCCCGTTGTCACAGGTTTCACGTAGAAACGTGAGGAACTCAACAATGTGCGCACGTGTTAACTGGTCGTAGACCAACCCGGAATTCTCGCCGAACTTGAGTCCGATGAACCCTTCCAGTTTCCGCAAGGATTGTCGGTAGTTCCGCAAGGTATGCTTGCTGATGTTCTTTTCTTGTTTGGCTTCGAGAAAACATTGCATAACAACATACCGCTGTGGATCAGCTTCGATGACCTCACCGGTCTCTTGATTCACCCAGTCAAGCTGGGACAGTCCATTTCTTGATATACCTTTGAAGTGTGGCATATGGCATCGCATAGTTATGGACGATGAGTATATAAAAGTTTGAAATAAATAACGGTATACCTGTTTTTACTGGGAAGAATAGTTCTCAGTCACGTCCAGGCAGCACCGCTCCCTTGCCAGTTCTTCCGTCCAGCAACACCTGCAACGGCTGCTTCAGATTCAGATGACGTACCGGACCTTCGCTGGCGGTCGGCTTGCACGCCTCGAGCCAGTTCCAATCTATAGCGCCGCGCGGGGCGGTGAGGTAACCGACACTGAACGAGACGATATTCTGGAAGAAGTGCGTGCCCTGGCTCGGATCGACAGGCAGGTCTGCCAGCTGGCATTCTATAATGGTGCGCGCACCTGAAATCTGCCCCCATTTTACAGGGATGCCAAGCCACGGGTCAGAGGAGCCCCAGCGGCCGGGGCCAATGAGCAAGTAGGGGCACCCTGCGCGCGTCAGCTTACGGTTCAGTTTCTCGATGATTTGTGCGACTTCGCGCGTCTCAGCGCGGTCGAGCCGGTCCGGGTGGACATAGATTATGTCACGTATCTCCTGGATGACTCCATTGCCGAGTGAATGCGACGAAGTGCAGAGCGCTCCCTCAACGCTATCGAGATCAACCTCGACGTCGACCGGTTCCCACACCAATGGTCGCGCTTGCAGGAAAACGAAGCGGCGCACACCGGGAGCGATGACGACGGCGAACTCGATTTCCACGGGACCGCCCATCCCCTCCTCTGCCTGCACCAGAAAGAGCTGTGTGAGCCTGGACAGTGGGAACTGCTCCTGCTTAGTGACGCCGGCGAAGGTTACCAACCGCACGCCGGCGCGTGCCAGGCCATCATAGATGGCATCGTTCTCGGCTGAATAGACCGAACCGATAGGATGCAGCTGCCGGTCTATTTCGGCGCGCGCCAAGTCCAGCTGCACCAGACTCGTTTCAGCGGCGCGAACTGGACGTTCCTGCTGCTTCGAAAGGTCAAGCGCCCAGAATTGCCGTTGAGATGAGCGTAGGTAGTCCTCAGTCGACGCGAACTGAAACTGCTGCCGCGGATGCGCCGGCGAGAAACGAAACATCTTCTCGCCCTCGACTACTGCCTTGCCGAGTCCCAGAGCAACCGCTACGACGCCATCCTCCGGAGCCGCGTCGCCTAGCGGGTAGAAATTGCGCGACCGCGCCACACCAGCGAAAGTTGGGTAGAAAGCGTCATCGTGCGGCAACCCCGCTACTTCCTGTATGACAACGCCCATCTTTTCTTCCTCGATGCGATTGGGCGTTGCAGCGATGTACGCCTTTGACGCTTGATAGAATGTGGAAGCGTAGACCAGCTTGATAGCATCGCAAAGGTGCTGGAGCCGGCGTTTGAGGTCGGGATGGTTGTTAGAAAGCATGTAGGTCTCGTACACGCCGGCAAAGGGCTGGTGCTGCGAGTCCTCCAGCAGGCTGGATGATCGCACGGCGAGCGGATATCTCACCTGTTCCACGAAAGTCTTCAGATCATCATATATGGACTCTGGAAAGCGTGCTTCGATGAAGGTCTCCGCTATGTCTTCATCCTCTAGTTCCGAAGTGTCGGAGTACGCCAGTTCAGTCAGCTCGTTGGACTCGAGGAACTCGTCAAAGACCTTCGTGCCAACCACCGCCGAGCGCGGAATACAGACTTCGATATCGCCGAGTCCCGCTAGGTCGAGCTGCGGCAGCAGCGCGTGGAAATATGCCAAGCTGCGTCCCTTGCCACCGAGCGAACCGCCACCGAGTCGCACGAAGTCGCTCCCTGCCTCAATAGCCTGCGATGAATAGTCTGCCACTTCTATGCGCCGTCGCTGCTTCTCAAACTTCCGCAAGGTATCAAGCAGGAACTGCCGGAGCTGCTCGTTGTCAGTGAACTCGGTGACTACGTGTGGCCGTAGTCGGACAGCAAGGTCGAACTCGGTCCGTGCGCGAAACCATTTGGAGAATTCGTGCCGTGCAGCATGGTGACGCAGAGACTCGCCAGGAATATCCGGGAGCGCCTTGCGCATCTCGGAGATATCCTGCGCGCGCTCCACTTCTTCGCCATCAGGCAGCCGAAAGATGAAATCGCCGAATCCCAGACTGCCTCGCATGAAGCTTCGTAAGCTCTTCAACAGCGCCGGGTCTGCCTTGTCCAGAAACTCTATGCCCAACTTGTCGGCAACTTTGCGATTCTCCGGGAGCGATGACTGCAGCACCATCCCTGCGTCAGGACTTGACTTCTGGACCTGTGCAATGAACTTCTTCCCAGCCTTGGGGTCGTGGTCCCCCTCATTGGGAAATCCGGCATCGCTGATTACGCCGAGCAGGAAAGGAGCGTAGCGGCTGTAGAGTTCCTGCGCCTGCTCCATGTCCGTCGCTAGGAGAATCTTGGTCCGGGCGCGCATACGGAGTAGCTTATGGTGTAGCGAGAGGCCACCCGCCATCAAGCTGGCGGTCTGCTTCATCAGCTCGGAATAGAGCTGTGGTAGGAAGAGCGAGTAGAAGCGGGTCGAATCTTCCACCAGAATCAGCACCTGCACCTCTCCGGCACGAGTGTCGTGGTCGACATTGCGCAAATCTTCTACGAGTTTGATGATAGCGAGAAGCACTCGCGCGTCGCCCGACCAGACGAAGATACGGTCAATCGCTTCACCCTCGTGGAACAGCGCCAGTTCACGAGTGTTGTAGGCCAGCAGTATCACAGGAATTCCGGGCTGGATTTCTTTGGAGCGACGACCGAAGACGTGCACTGCCATCTCGCCCACGCGCGCCATGGTGATTACTAAGTCGAACGGTCGCTCCTGCAGAAGCTCCAGCGCCCGTTCGCCAGTCGCGGCGTGGGTAATGCGCGGAGCATAAGACAAATTCAGCTGCTGGTAGTCAACCAGCAACAGCTCATTGAGCCTGCCATCCTCCTCTAGTGTAAAATAATCGTAGGGACTCGAAACCAACAGTATATCGCGGATACGATAGCGCATCAGGTTTTCGAAGCGGCGGTGCTGTGCAACCCAAGCAGCCATGGACAGGGAAAAAGTAACCTATTTTAACCACGTGTGGTACCGCGCAGTGTGAAGGCAATCATCATGCTCAGCGGGGGTATCGACTCCCCCACCGCAGCGCATATGCTCCAGCAGCAGGGCTGGGAGCTGGTCGGACTGCACATGGACAACCGCCCCTTCACTGATGACCGCGAAATTGACAAGACGCGGGCGCTGGCAGAACACCTCGGAATTCCACTCTGGATGGCACCACACGGTGACAGCCAAGTCAAGATTGCACGCAACGCCAATCGCCATCTGCAATGCCTGCTCTGCCGACGCATGATGTATCGTACTGCCGCCGCGTTGGCAAAGCAGGTCGGAGCCGACGCCATCATCAACGGCGAGTCGTTGGGGCAGGTAGCGTCGCAAACGCTACCCAACCTGGCGGTGATTGACGAGGTCTGCGACGTCCCTATCTTGCGACCGCTGATTGGCCACGACAAAGTCGAAATCGAGCGCGTTGCGCGTCAAGCTGGGACCTTTGATATCTCTACCTTGCCGAGCCTCTGCTGTACTATTGTCCCCGAAAAGCCGGCGACCGCGGCGTCGCTACCACGAGTGGAGCACTGGGAGGCACAACTTCCGCTGGAAGAGATGGTTAGTGACAGTGTTAACGGACTGGTACAGGTGATGTGAGCTTCTACCTGCTGCGTCCCTGTCAGGACTCGGCCGCGTTCGAGCTGAAACCCCGCCAGACGGCGAAACTAGACCTGCAGCAAGCATTGGAATGGCTGCGCCAGCGCGAGTTCCGCAAAGTGGTGGACGCCGGCGTGATGGTGATTGTTGAACGCGAATGCATGGTCAACCTCTACCCTTCCGGACGTATGCTGCTCCGTACCAGCGACGAAAAACTGGCGGAGAAACTGGCTGCCGAAGTAGGAGTGCTGCTCAACGGGGCGGCTTAAATATTGGGCATCGAGGAAATGGCGCCTGAACCTTTTGTCTCAATTGTCGTGCCGACCACTGGCCGCGTAGGTTATATTCGTGGAATGGTAAAATCGGTAGTGCGGCTCGACTACCCACGCGACCGCTTCGAGCTAATACTACTGAGCGATGTTGAAACACCACTCCTGCAACGAGCGCGGGAGCTGGCGCAGGAGGGTGAGGTTGCACTACAGATTATTCACGATTCAGTCGCTGCGGGCGAGAAGCGCAACCGCGGCGTTGCCATCGCACAGGGTGGGTTAATCGCCTTCACTGATGATGACACTATCCTGCATGAGAACTGGCTGCGCGCCGCCGTGCAGCATCTTGCACAGAATCCCGACTACGTCGGTGTTGGCGGCCCAAACTTCACCCCGCGTGAGGGACTACCGTTCGCCAAGGCAGTCGGCAGGATATTTGGATCCAAATTCCTGTTCCGTTTCCGCTACACCGCCGGCCATGACAAACCACGGGAGGTGGACCATAATCCTACCTGTAACTACATCCTACGGCGCGAGGCGATTGCGAGCGTCAAGTTCCATCCAACGCTCTGGCCGGGTGAGGATGTCGAGTTCGACATCCGGTTACAGCAAGCAGGACACAGAATCCTCTACGCACCGGACGTAGTTGTGTGGCACCACAGGCGGTCGCGGCCACTAGCGTTCCTCCGGCAAATGTTCAACTATGGTGTTACCCGCGCACAAGTGACACGCATGCATCCCAGCAGCTTCGACCCGCGTCACTACGCCTTCATCGGAGCATTTCTAGTGCTGATAGCACTCTATGCGCTTGCATGGCAGCAGCCACTGCCTGTCGCAGTGCCGTGGCTGCTACCAGCGGCACTCAATACAGTCTATTTTGGAATTCTGGGGCTGGCAGGACTACTTGTCGGCGCACAGACGCGCTCGTTCAAGCAAGCGTTCTACGCGCCGCTGGTGCTCTTCATACAGCATTTCGGATACTCGCTCGGTCTGCTCATTGGCCTGCTGCGACGGCCGTAGTCCTTTTGAGGCGGGTGGTCTGCGCCGAGGCGTGGAACTGGACTATGACAAGCTACTGAGCCGCGCCCGTGAGGGGTTGGAGGACGTCATGACAGATGACTCCCGCTTCATCCCACCCGAGCCTCAAGTGCTCTATGAAGGCAAACGTACCATCCTACGTAACTTCAGTGAGATGGTAGACGCACTACGACGCGAGCCTGACCACTTCTCGAAATATCTAGTACAGGAGCTCGGTACAGCAGGAAACCTTGAAGGACGGAGACTAGTACTGCAGGGGCGCGTCCCTGAGAAGAAAGTCGCCAACCGCGTCAGTGCCTACCTCAATGCGTTCGTGCTTTGCGAGGAGTGCCACCGCCCCGACACAAACTTCCAACGACAGGGACGCACGCTGGTACTGCAATGCGAAGGTTGTGGCGCGCACCGCCCCATCCGTGCTAGTGGATAGGGGTGCAGAGGTCAGCATAAATAGCACGCCACTTCAGTGGACTGATGCGCATCGGGGCCGTGATGCTGGCATTCCTACTACCACTAGCAGGCTGTATTGACCTGCTGGACAGTGACAACGGAGGAGGGAGTAACCAACCACCGCTGCAGCCGCAGATTGTACGCCCAACACCTGGCGAGATGCTTGAGGCGGGCGTTGAATTCCAGATGGTAGGGGCCGGGACCGACCCAGATGGTGACGCCCTCGCCTATCTCTGGACTCTAGAAGGACTCGGAGAGCCGCGAGAGCTGGGACGTGAAGCTATCGCCAGTGCAACTATCGAGCAGGCCGCTACAGATCTACGATTAGTGCTGACTGTGAGCGACCCTCACGGAGCGTCGCAAAGCAACTTCATGCTTGTCACAATTAATCCGGCTAACAGACCGCCAACGGCAGCCATCCGACTGCCAGCCAGTGGCGGCGCCTACTCGGAGGGGGAACCTGTGCAATTCGACGGCAGCCTTAGCAGCGACCCTGATTTGGACTCACTCAACTACCACTGGGAGCTCGGCCCGACAGGCGCAGCGCAGAGCCAGATCTCGACCGAGGTCAGCTTTAGCCAATCGCTAGGCGATGGTGAGTATGCAGTGACACTGACGGTCAGCGACGAGCGCGGTGGCGAAGATTCTGTGAGCCACCAGTTCAGCGTAAGCGACCTGCCGCCGGTGGCGAAGATCTCTGCTGACACGACGACAGTCTTCATTGGTGATTCAATCCAATTCGACGGGAGCGGCTCGGACGATCCGGAAGGAGACCTGCGCGGCTACGAGTGGGACTTCGACGACGGAGACACCTCAACGCTACAGTCACCCAGCCACACTTGGGACGATGTTGGCAGCTACCAAGTGCAGCTCACTGTCAGTGACGGAGGAGGGCAACAGGGCTCCGCGACACTGCCTATCGAGGTAAGATCACTCGGCCCCGAGGCGAGCTTCCGCATCCTGCTCGACGGCAACGAAATTAGCGAAGGACGCGCCGGAACCGAGCTGACGCTAGACGCCTCCGCCAGTAGCTCGCCCAATGGTGCCATCACTAACTACAGCTGGGACTTCGGCGACGGTAACAGCAATACTGGCAGTAATGACACGGTGCAGTACAACTGGACGGCGGGCGGATGGCGTAACATCACGCTCACTGTCACTGACGAAATGGACGAGAGCAGCGATGCTATACTGCTGCTGCGGGTTATCCCACAAGACTACGAAGTTGACTATTCAAACGGGCAAGCCATCATTATTAGCAACACTGAAGACGAGGAACAGTTCCCAGTCGAGATATTCCTTGAAGACCTTGACCTGAACCTGACAGTTGAGAGTAACAGCGGTAGCTTCAGCTACACCATCTACGTGCTCGATTCCGACGGGGACGAGCTCTGGTCCGATGAAGGTAGCCTCAGTGGCGGCGACGACGCCTCACATACGGTCGCCCTAGACGCCGGCACTATCGGCAATGTAACTGGCGACTATGTCATCCGAATTGAAATCGAGCGAGAAGGCCTCTCTCCCGCCAGCGCCAGCTGGGACTTTCAGGGATGGGTTCGCTACACCTGACGCCCAAGTTCAAGCAGACGTCTAAGCGGCACTACCTGAGGCGAGACACGGGCAAGTCTCCGCGCTAGACCTGCCAAATGGCCTTCGCCAACGACCGCTGCCACCCGCTGACGATTGTGCTGCAGCAGCAGCACTAGCTGGCGCGCCATATGGCGGTCGCGGCGGTCAATCAACTCACGCTGCAGCGACGGGAAGCGATAGGCGAATTCAGCGAGTTCACGTGAGAAGTCTCCGGTGGCGACCGGATTATCTGCGGTTGCTGAACCGCTTGTGAGAAGGTCTGCACCCGCCAGCAGTGGTGTCAGCTCTTGTGCGAGTGCCAGTCTCTCGCGCCAGCCGAGTGCTCGCCAAGCGCGCCGTAGTGTCGGACCGACCGGCAGATCAATCAAAGCCAGCCGTGCGCCGAGTCGCTGCGCAGTGCGACCGGCAGCGAGCATGTCGCTGCCAGGTGGTGCACCCAGCATTTCACCCAATCGCTCCTGTAGTGACGCAAGCAATCGGAGCAACAAAGGTCCCTGACGCGGTCGTAGTGGTGACCGTAACGACGCCCAGCGCTGGCGGTCCAACTCAAGTGCAACCACGTCGGGGTCGAAAGTGCGCAGCACTCGCTCGAGCGGCAGCGCCAACTCCAGAACATGTGCGGTGCCTACTAACAGTAACCGTTCCGCCACGGCCGACAGCGACCGCACGCATAAATACGCGGCAGCCTGCACAAGACCTATGTTTAGTAGCTCGGCTGACCCTGACGCGCCAGAGAAGTGCCCACACTGCAAAAAAGATATTGGCGTGTCGGACAACACCTACCGTTTCAGCGCGGTCGACTTGGACGCGGGAGGTGCGCAGGTGATTGCGCTCTCCTGCTCGAAATGCCGCAAGGTCATCGGCTTCGTCAACGCCTGAAAGGCGGTTCCGGCGAGCCGGATAGATAGAGCCAGAGAAAAGCCAACGTAGCAAAGGCTGCCATTGTGGCGAGGCTGATTGACCCGCGTCGTACAGTTTCGTAGTCCGGCGCTTTGTTTGGCGGCAGAAGCTGCCAGTGCGCCAACGGCTGGATTGCTAAGATCCAACCGGTCCACCAGAGCAAATTACGGTCCCATGGAAATGCGTCGTTGAGGCCACTCCAGAACAGGATAACGGCGCCGAAGGTCATCGCTATCCACGAAAGTCGCATCGTTGCCAACGCACCGAAACGTGTTGCGAAGGTAGTCGTACCGACCGCGCGGTCCGCTACGACGTCGACCGCCATGGTAGGGCAGTAAAACCCGACTAAATAGCAGATTATAGATGCAAAGTATAGCTGCGGAAACTCCGTCAGTGGCTGCGAAAGTGACCAGCCCGCTAATGGCAGCAGGAACCCAAGAGAGACACCGTTAGCCGCGATGTCAAGGCCAGGTCGCTCTTTCAGCCGTAGCGGCGCGATATTATAGGTGAGCGAAATTGTCGTAAGGCCGAGAAGACAGAACAGAAACTCGCGACCAATGAAAGCAGCCAGCATCAGCGTCACCAACTGTAGTGCGGCAAAGAGTACCCACCCCGTGAGCGGGGCGATATCTCCTCGTACAAGCAAGCTGAATGCCTTGCGAGGATTCTGCCGGTCGGTCTCCAAATCACAAATGTGGTTCAGTACAAAGCTACTCGAGGTCAGCAGTGCAACCGTTGCTAGTCCCAGCAATCCGGGCGTACTGGTCCACGCCTGCGCACCAACGATGAAACCTATCTGGAAAGGTACCAGCCCTACCAGCCAGAATTCGACGCCAATGAACCGGAACCAGAATCGCAGAGGAGTGCGCACGCCATTGAGTTGCTCAAGCACTTAATGAAACCGGACCCCTCCCGTGCTGGGCACACTTTTAATGAAGGGGCGACACGTCACGACATGATGAGTAAGGCCTTCGCGTACGCACACAATCGTGACGACATTGTCTGGATGGCGCAGAACACCAACCACCTGCAGACACATCCTGCCATCGAACAGGCGATTCGCGACTCGGCTGCCAGTCACGAGTACAACAAGTATCCACTCGCGAAGGGACTGCCGCGACTACGTGAGCTCATCCTAGAAGATTTGGGATTACCCGATGCTGGGATGCACATCACCAATGGCGGAACTGAAGCGCTCTACTGCCTAATGCGCTACCTGCAGCCGCCAGGTAGCCGCATGATTACGTCAGACCCATCCTACTTCATCATCCACAAATTTGCCAAACTGGGCGGTGCTGAATGCACTGACTTACCTATTTACGGTAGCACTTGCCGCTTCGATCTGGAAGCGGTCAGGACGGCAATTACACCAGAAACAAAGAGCATCCTATTGATTGACCCACTCAATCCACTCGGATCAACCTACCCACGCGATGAGGTACGTGCGCTCTGCGAGCTGGCAGCGGAGCACGACCTATGGATTATCGATGATATTACCTACCGTGATTTCGCGCCGGAACACACGCTAGCAACGGAGTTCGCGCCGGAACGCACTATTATCGCCTACTCAGTGAGCAAAAATTGCGGTCTGGCGGGGCTGCGCGTGGGGGCGCTGGTCGGTCCACAGGAGTTCATTAGCGATATCGCAGGCCACATGGTGTCCGACCTTGGGATTTCAATTGTCGGGCAGCGCGCCGCAATCGCCGCGCTCGAGACCAAGCCAGAATGGCTCCCGCGTAACGTCGAAACTTGCCGTCATAACCAGGCCATCATCAAGGCTGCCGTCGATCAGGTAGAGGGTGCATATCTACCTGTATACCCGTCGGCGGCGAGCATGATGGTTATCGATATTGCTGAGTGCGGTGTTTCGCCGCAAGCAGTGCAGGACGCACTGCTCTACGATCATCAGGTATTCGTCCGTGCCGGCAACTACGTTTCGGAGCGGTTCGGCAACCACTTCGTGCGTGTCTCTTTCTCGCTGCCAACGTCTGAGGTTGAGCTATTCGCTAAGCATTTTCCGCGTGTGATGGAGCAGCTGTGCGACTCGGCTTAACTGGATGCAAAAATCGCTGAACTGCTTCAGATATCCAAGTTCTTGACCTCAGTCGCATGAGCCTCGATGAACTCGCGGCGCGGTGCAACCTCATCACCCATCAACGTGCGGAAAATTTCATCAGCACCTATGGCGTCACGGATAGTAACCTGTAGCAGCGTACGCCGCTCGGGGTCCATTGTGGTTTCCCAGAGTTGGATGGCGTTCATCTCGCCAAGCCCTTTGTAGCGCTGGATATGGGGGCTGTCGCCGAACTCCGCCTGCAGCCGCTCCAGCTGCAGGTCGTCGTAGGCATAGGCTGACTTGCGGCCTTTTGATACCTTGTAAAGCGGTGGCTGTGCAATATAGACGTAGCCTGCGTGAATCAGTTTCTCCATGTAGCGGTAGATGAACGTCAGCAGTAGTGTACGGATGTGCGAGCCATCAACGTCGGCGTCGGTCATGATAATCAGCTTGTGGTAGCGCGCCTGCTCGAGAGTCAGTTCTTCGCCGTTAGTTTCATCAACATTGTCACTCTCATCGTCGCCAGGCGTTATGTCACACCCACACCCCATCGCGGTAATCAGCGCCATAATTTCGGCGTTGGCGAGCATTTTGTCGACGCGAGCCTTCTCGACGTTCAGGATTTTTC
>NYZZ01000034.1 GCA_002687355.1 Methanobacteriota archaeon | reverse complement strand
TTCCATCCTGGACAACCGGGAACGACATGTGCCCAGTGTCCTCAACCTGTTGGATAGCAACTTCCAACGGAGTGTTAGGGTTGAAAGTCATCACCTCGCGAGTCATGGCTTCCTCAATCGTAAGCATGCGCATCAAGTCCTGCTCAGCGCCTAGGTCTATGTGGACGCCGCGCTGCGCCAGCTTAGTAGTGTAGATTGAGTGCTCCGAGGTGACGTAGCAGACCGCATCCGCCACGACGCAAGCTAGCATCAACGGCAGAATAATTTGGTAGTCGCCCGACATCTCGAACAGCAGCACGATAGCAGTGAGCGTTCCGCGCGTCGCCGCCGCCGTGAACGCTGCCATCCCCACCAGCGCATATGCTCCTGCCGGTGCAGTGAAGCCGAGGGGCGCTACCATCATCCCGAATGTAGCACCGAGCGCAGCGCCCAGAAACAACGATGGCGTGAATACGCCACCAGAAGCACCGCTACCAATGGATATGGAGGTCGCAAGTAGCTTGAGAGCGAAAAGCGCCGCCAGTAGCAGCGTCAAGTTTCCCAGCGCCAGCATCCCGTCGGGACCACGCAGCCGCGTGGTATCGGCCTGTCCCTGCAGCATCCCGTGTGTAACATCGAAACCGTTGCCTAGCACCTCAGGGAATGAGAGCGCAATCGCCCCTACTGCGAGTCCGCCCAGCGCAGTCTGTGCCGGCAGTGGTACTTGTTTCAGCCTCGCTGCGAGCCGGTCAACACTGAATAGCAGCTTGATGAAACCAGTCGCTGCCAGTCCCGCCAAAACTCCCAGCACGAGGTAAAGCAAATACTCCAGCGGTGAGCGTAGGCTGTAGGGGGGCAGGCTATCGAAAGCCGTCAGGTCGCCCTTGAGGGTGCGTGCAACCGCGGTGGCGATGACTGACGCTACCACAAGTGGGATGAACGAACGGGTGCGAAACTCGGTCAGTATCAGCTCAATAGCAAAAATTACGCCCCCTAACGGAGCATTGAATGCCGTAGTCAGCGCCGCCGCGGCACCGCAGCCGACCATAGTGCGGGTTTCCGCGACGGATAACCCAGTGCGTTGTCCCACCTCAGAGCCAAAGGTAGAAGCCATCAGGATTAGCGGGCCGATGCGCCCCAGTGAAAAACCGGTGCCGATGCAAGTCGCTGCTGCAGCGCCCTTAGCGAGAGCGACGTGGGTACTGAGCCGTGCCTGCTTAACCGCCACCGCTTCTATCACGACCGGGACGCCATGACCCCGCGCTTCGTGAGCGTAGTATTTGATGATCAAGCCCGCCACCAATCCACCTGTGACAGGGATGAGCAGAGCCCAGAAACCTAGGTCGTGCGCAAGAAAGCCACCGTCACGATAGAAAATCCACTGCACGCTGTCAATCAACTGCAGGAAGAGCCACGCCAAGCACGCCACGGCCGCGCCTGTAATACCGGCCAATATATTGAGCCGAAACATCGGCGAAGCTGTAACACTTCGCAGCTGCTCGGGTGGCGTCGAGATGTTCATTGGGTAAGCACTTCCACGCCGCTACTAGTGAGTAGCAGCGTATGCTCCGCCTGTGTGACCATGCCATGACCCAGTTCGTCAAGGACTGGAAAGTAAGCCACGGCGCCCGCGCGCAGCAACTTCTGTAGCGAAGGCTGTGGGTCGTCGCTGAACTCGTGTAGCCAGCGCTCGGCGAAGGGGAGCCCGTGGAACTCGCTTCGAATTCGCTCTAGCAACTCCACAGCTTCCGAATCGCGCACGCGGACCGACCGGACAAAGTGGTAAATGTTGGAATTGCGCTTCCCGCCTACACGACCGGCGCCGTTAGTTGCGAATGGCTCGACAGCGATTACATCATCCTTGCGGAGCACCGTGCCACGAAAGCCACTGACGCTGGGAATCGAGAGACCACAGTGCAGGTCGTAGCGCTTGATACCATGGCCGGTCAGATTGGCAACTGGGCGTAGTCCATACGACTCGATAGTCTCCTGTACAGCGCTACCGAGCAACGAAGTATTGACGCCGGGCGCAGTCATCTCAATCACCCGTTGCAGTGCATCTCGCGCGGCGTCGCGCATCTCATCATGCTGCGAACCATCAATTTCGATGGTGAGCGCGTTATCGCCGATGTAGCCCTCGATTTCGACCCCCACGTCCAGCTTGACCAGCTCGCCTGCACCAAACTTGCGGTCAGTGCGAGACGAAGGCGTCCAGTGCGCTGCTTCCTCGTCAGTGGCGATGTTTACTGGGAATGCAAGTCCACCGCCGTTCTTCCGCACGTAGCTCTCGATTTTATCGACCGATGCCAGCACGTCGGTACCGGCAGTAACCAACTTGCGGCCGTATTGCAGCGCATCGCGTGCTAGCTCGCCGGCATGGCGCCACTTCGCCAGCTCGTTAGACTGCAAGCGATGCCTCCAGTTCCCCAGCAGAGATTGCGCCTTCACGCAGCACCCTGAAGCCTGCCTCGTCAACGCACACGACAGTCGATGCAACCCCTTGCGGGGAAGCGCCAGCTAAGTAACACACGCTGTCGCCCAGCATTTCACATGCCTCCTCCAGTGACCCGGGGGGTGGGTCACCGTGTCGGTTGGCGCTAGTCGTCACCACCGGGAGGTCATCTGCAAGCGCAAGTGCGACAGGGTGGTCGGGAACGCGCAGGCCGACTGTTCCCTTGCGACCGACGCCTTCAGGCAACTCACATACAGCAGGCAGCACCAGCGTCAGCGGTCCCGGCAACCAGCGCGTAGCGAGGCCTTCCGCCATCGGTAAGCGCTCGCCGAGGCTCCAGAGCTGCTCCACTGCGCCGACCATCACGCTGAGCCCATTCGAGGTGCGCGATTTAAGTCGCAGCAAACGCGCCACCGCTGTACTATCTAGTGCAGCGCAACCGAGTCCCCACAGTGTGTCAGTCGGATAGACCAACAACTCCCCGTTCCGCAAGTGAGCCCGCGCCGCGTCGATTTCCACGCCCTGCCAGCAGCGACCGTCAAAACCGTTTGGGGCTCAGCGCTGCTCGAGCGGGACGTAGGTGCGATCCGCCTTACCAACATAGCGTGCACGGGGTCGGATTAGCCGGTTGTTGCCATACTGTTCGAGCACGTGCGCAGTCCAGCCGGCGACACGGGACATCGCAAAAAGCGGCGTGAAAAGGTCGGTCGGAATATTGAGTCCGTAGAGCAGCGTCGCCGAGTAGAAGTCAACGTTGGTGATGAGTGGCTTGGCCGCCTTGACCTCCTTCTCGATAGCTACACTAGTATCAAAGAGCACCGTGTCGCCCCGTTCCTCCCATAACGTCTGTGACGACGACTTCAGGTGTGGCGCGCGCGGGTCGTCAACCTTGTAGACGCGGTGGCCGAAGCCCATGATGCGCTGCTTGGCCGCAATCCTCTCCTCCACCCATCCAGCGGCGCGCTCAGGCGAGCCTATCTTGATTATCATCTCCATCGCGCGCTCGTTAGCGCCGCCGTGCAGTGGACCGCTGAGCGTCCCGACGGCGGAAGTGATGGCCGAATGGAGGTTTGCCAACGTACCCGCGGTTACGCGCCCCGAAAAAGTGGAGGCGTTGAAGCCGTGGTCGGCGAGCAGGATGAGATACAGATCTAGTGCCTTCGTCTGCGTTTCAGTCGGTTCGCTGCCGAGCAGCATCCGCAGGAAGTCGTCAGCGTGTCCTCGTTCCGGGTCGGCCTCAACTGGCCCCAGCCCTTCGCGGAGGCGGTGAATCATCGCCACCGCGGCTGCAATCTGCCCCACAAGTCGCAGCGCCTTGGGTGGCAGCTCCTTCAACGCCACGTTCGACTCGTAGTGGCCCAGTGCCGAGACGACGGTGCGTAGCGTACTCATGGGCGAGGTGCTACCGGCGAGCTGCTCGATAACCTGCTTCACCTCGGACGGCAGCACGCGAGCGGCACCAATACGCTCGCGCATGTCAGCCAGTCGCTCAGGAGAAGGTAGTTCTCGATCGTAGAGCAGGCAGACCACCTCCTCGAAGCTAGAACTGGCAGCCAAGTCGTCAATCGCGTAACCGCAATATTTCAGGACGCCCTTCTCGCCGTCGATGAAGCTGAGCGTCGTGTCGGCTGCGACGATACCTGCCAACCCTTTGGTAGGTTCGGGAAGTGCCGTGCTCGCCTCGCTGCGTGAAGTCACAGCCAGCGCACGGCGGTCCAATATTTAGTGTTTGCCGAATTTTCAGTCAGGCGGCTCGTAGCGCGTCACACGGACGCCGAGGTCTCCCTGAATAGCGGGACGCTGCATTACCTCTTCGAGCTTGGCGTCAAACGCAGCCTCCAGATCCAAGTCCATGGCAATAGCGTGGCCAAGGGTCAGGATGAGAATATCGGCCAGCTCTTCTGCCCGTTCTGATTGAGGTTTGCCCTTCGTAATGCATTCGGCCAGTTCGCCAAGTTCCTCCATTGTCAGCAGCAGCCGGTAAGCCATATCATGGCCGTTATTCTCGGCGAACTCGTGCTTCTCATGGAAGGTTCGAACACGGCCCAACATCTGCGCAAAGCTTTGCGACATGGCGCCTCAGCACCCCCGGCATCTAGTCCTTTTCGGCTACTTTTGCCGCGAGCGCGGCGCACGCCAGGAAGTCCTCCGCCGCCTCGCGCAGGCTCCCCACACTTGCGGCAGCAATCTGCGCTTCGAGTGTCACACCACTGCGTTCCAGCGTCACCCAGCCTCTATTGTCGGGACCAGTCGCGGCAGCAACCGCTTTTGCAATCGCGGTGGAGGGGAAGCACAGCGTCAGCACCACCCGCTGCTGTTGCGCGCTGCGCAGTGCCTTCTGCGCTCCACTACCATACTGTGCCGCCTTTTTCGGTCGCTGCACGATTTCCGCTGGCAGTCCCAACTGAGCAGCTACTGCACGTAATGGCGCTTTACCGGGTGCAGCGATACGCTCCGACTGCGGAAACGCTTCAGCAGCGGCTATAACCTTACAATCCAAGAAAGGGCACGCCACTTTGCGACCGAAATGGCGCGCAAGCGCCTGTTCGCGCTGCGGCAACCGCGCCTGCAACTCCACCACTTCCGCATTCAAATCAGGAGTTGTACCGTCGCGTCGGAAACGGTCATAGCCGCCGAAAAGCTCGTCGGCACCCTGTCCGCAGAGAAGTAAAGAGTGAGTCGCCTCACGGGCAACTAGCCAGAAAGGCAGAAGGAACTCCACCTCCTGTCGGGAGAGCGCGACAGTGGCTGCTAGTTCGTGCCCTGCCATCGCCATCTGTGTGGGGGAGATTTCAAGACGAACTATATTTAAATTGAGAAGCGCTGCAGACTCCTCCGCTGCGGCTAGGTCGTGCGCGCCTGGTGTACCAGCTGCCAACAGCTCCACTTCCACATGGTGTGACGCTAACATGGCAATCAGGGAAGAGTCAATACCACCTGAGAAAGCTACAGATACCGGCCCCTCCACAGCGTCAGCCACTGCAGTTTTGAGCACGGATGCCAGTTGCGCAAGACTCGCGTCGTCCACGTTAGCTGAGCAATGAACTGGCGCGCAGGAATGTTTCAAGCGCTTTCAGTGCTCGTTTCACACCAGCCTCGCTACCGACATCAGTCACGATAACTATTCCGGACCGGAACAGGATGAAACTCGCTGCGGGATTGTCTAGTCTCACCACTAGCCCACTGAAGCGAACCGGGTCGTACTCAGCCCCTGGCAGGGACGCTGCGATAGTGTCAAGGTCGAGTGTAGTACCGAAGTCACAGCGAGCGACTAGGTTCTCCAGTTTGACGCCCTTGCGTAAATTTACCTTAGGGTCTAGAGCCTTAACCGCATTGCGGAGTTGCGAGACCGCCTCCCGGCCAGTGGCCAAATCATTGACTCCGGTAACGTATACTTTGCCATTGCCGAATACCACTCCAGTGCGGCCGCCAGTCCCATCACCGTCCAAGTCAACCACTACTGAAGGAGTACGGCCACCAGCGTAGTGCGCATGCGCCAGCTCGCTCCCGAGCCGCACCAATTCGACATCCTTACCGAGGCTCGAGGAGGCGATAACATTCTCCATCTGTAGCGCAACCATCCAGTGATGAGACCTGCTACTGGTTTAAGAGATTGCGCTATGGAAACTCGTCGAAAGGGTACGGCTCCGATTCCCGCTTGCCGAGCAGGATTTGTAGCTCAGGTACCGTCAGAAGTGGGATACTCCAAGTGGGGCCGTCTTCAATAGCCACTCGCGGACAGGCTGTAATTACTGCCGCGTCAACGCCAAGGCCAGCCAACTGAGTTTCGGACTGGTGGATTCCACCGATAAGAAAAGCTTCGCGATTCGAGGTGCGCAGTTCTTCCGCCAGCCGCTCTGCAAGTGTCAGCCTCTCCTGTCCGATCTGCGTCGAAAACATCACAGCCCAACGTTGCGCCCCGTTCGCCGCGGAAATTGCCGCGTAGCGCTGTCGCAGGAAGCGGTCAGCCTTCGCCTCGGTAACTACACCACTGTGAGGATCAAGGCATGCCACCGGCTTGCCGGTCGAGAGTGCAACAGTCAGCGGGTGAAAGACTCCAGTACCCAGATAGACGTAACCGTCAACATTCAATGCACGCGCAGCAGCTGAGCTACAGCCCAGAAGCTGTCCTGGCGCTGCCAGACGCGGGCCACCCTCACCTACCGCAGACGCGAAACCTTCCTCTGCTAAACAAGTCTGTAACTCATCTAAGAGCTGTAGATGTTGTGCCGTCGTGACAACTCCGACGCTCTTTGGCAACATTTCACGTAGCTGTTTGATAGACTTGCGGGGCAACTCCAGTGCGCCGGTATGCTGCACAGGTACAAAATGCACCGGTACGGCATGGCAATCGGTGTGGTACGGCATTGGAAGATGGCCCAAGTGTACCAGTGCATCAACCCCAACTTCCGAGAGCGGCCGGTCAGCCAAGTCGCAAGCGCCGAACGTGGGCTCTCCCCACAGCAGCACCTCTGCGTCACACAGCTGTGCCAGTCGCGCCACGATTTCGAGTGCGCGCGGCCGCAAACCCTCGGGCACTTGAAGACCAACACGCTTTGTTCCAGTCAGATGTGGTGCTAACGCGTCGATACCACTCTCCCAGTCGAATCGCGGCTCAGCCATCCGTCACGGCAGCCCGCCCTCGTTTATGACCTTTCCAGCCGCAGTAATCCCAGCTCGAGCATTCGCTGTAGCCATTTCTGCACCCGTTCCGGTGCTGGAGCCGCAGCCTCACCGAATTCCGTCGCGAGAGCTGCAACCAGCTCGGCGACAGCATGCGTGCCGTCACACTTCAACCACAGGAAAGTAGTGAAGCGGTCGAGCGGTCGTCTCAGTTCCTCCGGTCCGCCAATATGGTTGCGTACCCATCCCTCGAGCCGCGAGAACTGCTTGGCATGGGTGATTACCGCCACGCCATCCTCCAGCTCCCAGCTTATCCCCTCCTCGTTACGCACCGGCTTTGCACGCAGGACGTCCTCGTTCACACCTTCTCCAGCGCCACTAGCAGCATCATTGCCAGCGCGCAACCGCCTGATGCGCCAGACCAGCGTAGCGTACGTTCACGATCGCGCCAAGCGTGCCGCGCCACCCATGCTGTCCAGCCAGTCGCCAGCGTCGCCAGCAGCAACGCACCGAACAGCAAACGCCAGAGATCCATGCGTGGCCATTCTGGCGCAGCAGAAAATGGTAGCCCCGCCCGGATATGTAATGCAAATTACGGGCAGGCCTTTTTTGGCGTTTTGTCGACGATAAAGTCGTGTTTATAAGCTCGGATTTTCAGGTTCTGCATGTGATATGTAATGCAAATTACGGGCAGGCCTTTTTTGGCGGTTTGTCGACGATAGAGTCGTGTTTACAAGCTCTGATTTTCAGGTTCTGCATGTAATATGCCCGTACATCTGTTGGGAGGTCGCGAGGGGGTGCCAGAGGGGTCGAAAAACGGTCGAAAACGGGTTTGAAATCTAATCATCCGAAGCCTCATTCTCGCACTCCGCCACCGTCCCCATCTCCGCCTCGCACTCCGCCAGCACCCTCTCCAGCTCGTCGGTGTTGATGCCCTTCTCCTCGAATTCCGCGATCTTCGCCCTCAGCTCATCTACCTTGCCTGCCGTCTTCCTGGCAAGCCTGTAATAGCCATACCCGTAACCTACCGCGTATCCAGAGGCAATTAGAACCAGCAGTATGAGCCCCATTTGCGACCCCTGCGCGCCATCGGCCACCGCCGCCGCCAGCAGCAGGACCGCCGCGAACAGCACCCAGAGGTGCACGTTCACGGCCCCGCCCCCATCTCCGCCTCGCACTCCGCCAGCACCCTCTCCAGCTCGTCGGTGTTGATGCCCTTCTCCTTGAATTCCGCGATCTTCGCCTTGAGCTC
>NYZZ01000033.1 GCA_002687355.1 Methanobacteriota archaeon | reverse complement strand
TCGAGAGCGGGTCGAAACGGCTCAGGTGGCATGGGCAAAGAAACATGTTCTCGAAGGAGTCACCGCTGATGCCAGTCCCTTCCTTCTTGAATACAGGCTTGCAGCAGAGGTGTGGGCACTTGTAGGTGTGGTAAGCCATCATCATGGTGTTACCTCCGTCATCGGAGACTCCCCACTCTGTCATTGTATCCTCGGCCGGCACCTTGACCAGTGTTAGTACAGCTTTGCAAGATCCGAGCTCTTCCTCCAGTTCTTTTGGTGCCCACATTACCATTGCTGATTGATTGAGCTGAAAGTCTTCTTTGAGTGCTACTTTCCCCTCCAATGACTCGTACCAGCTTCCTTCCTCACCCTTGTAAGTGAGTGTATCGTGCGCCTCATCTGGGTTGCAATGTACTACCGGAGGCGGCAGCAGTGTCTTGAGTCCCGGCACTGCAAGCGCTCCACTCATGCCAGTACCAGCGAGTGCAAGAGCCCCTTTCAGGAACGAACGTCGCGTGATTGCCATCTATCGCTCCAGCCGTGGCACGATTTTGTCGCGGCGGCGCTTGGTCTCCAATACGTCAGGCAGGAAGCTGCGGCGATAAAGATCTAACATAAGTCCAAAAGTGAGCATCGCCATCCCAATAACGAATGAGAGGAACGGCTGGTCCCACTCCTCAATCAGTCCGTATATGAAGAGCGCGTCGTAAAGCAGCTGCACTACCAGCAGCAGAATGATGATAGCGAAAATCGAGAGTTGCTCTGGCGCCGGTGTCTCGTACCTGATAGTTCCAAGCTCTTCGTCGCCGCGGGTGCCAAGCAGTTTCTGAGCGTCTTCCTGCGTTAGTTCGCCGCTAGCAATCTGTTCCAGGATTTCATTAACCTCGGTAATTGGCACTCCCCCCTCGAATTACGATATACGCCAGCAAAACGAATACCAGAGTCACTGCAATTCCGATGAGCCCTATCCAGTACTGCATCATCGCAACCCCCATCTCATGGATGCCTGCTTCGTGCTCTAGTGCTTGTGGTGTTCCGAGTGAGACTGCCACGATGCGAGTCCAAGCATCACCAGCATCGTTGCCGTTCTTGCCATTGACAACGTTGAAGTAAAGGGTTAGAACAGTATCACCCGCTCCCTCATCGGGCGCAGTCCACTCCACGGTCCAGTTGTTCTGGCCGTTCGTGTCAGCGGTGTGCGAGAGCATGTTACCATCGTCGCTGGTCCAGAAGCCCGCACTGCTGGAAAAGCTGCCATTGCTAACACGGAGCAGGAAGCCGCCGCGCGCATCATCTATGTCACCCTCCTCAACTATCGAATCGCTGATTGTAAGCGTCAGATTATAGGTAATTCCTGGCCCGTAGCGTGCCGGAAAACCTTCCAGCATCCACATCCCGGTCTCGCTTTGCTCGAGGTTGTGGCAGTTGCAGCCATTCACCATCACGTCGGTGGCCCAATCATTTCCACCTGTGTCACCACCTCCGGAATACCCAAATGCGCTTCCGCCCGTTAGGAGTGCAGCTGAAAGCAGTGCGAAAAGCAGCCCCAAATCACGCTTTTCTCGAAGAGCCAACTATAACCTCCGGCAAGGTCACTGGCGAGGAAGGCTTGCCCTATATAATGATATTGAGAAGCGCAGCTGTTTTTAGCGCCGTTCGACTGCGGCACCATGTCCTCCCCGGCGCGCCGTATGGCAGGACTGTGGCTGGTCGCAGTGACACTGCTGCTACGGGTGCCTTTCGTCCCGGCTCCCACCGGCTTTGATGCCTTCCTGTACCAGTTGCAGGTTCGTGCTACGCTCGATACAGGCGCGCTCTTCTGGGCTACCCAGCCCGCCTCGCTGTGGGGACTAGTACCGGGCACTATCCCTGCTGGAGCCACCACGATAGTTGCCACTGGTAGTGTGTTAACCGGACTGCCGCTGCAAGAGTACCTTTTGCTCCACTCACCGCTACTGGCGCTGCTCGGCACCGCCGGATTTTGGTTGCTTGCGGGCGAGGTGGGCGGTGGCAATCGTGGTCGCTGGCTAGCTGCATTGGCTTTTGCAGTCGCGCCACGCTATCTGCAGTTCTCGCACTGGCGGATTTCGCTGCGCTACATGCTGGTGGTTCTGCTGCCGCTGTTCCTTTGGCTACTGCTTCGCATCCAGCATGTGCGCTATGGTCGCCATCCGGCACGGCTTGTCTGCCTAGCGCTGGTGCTAGGACTATTGCTGCCCACAGTTCACCGCATGGGTTTGCTGCTGCCCGGCTTCCTACTCGCATTCGCGCTGGCATGGGCACTCCACCATTGGCAGGAGGGTGCATTGGATCGGCAGCGCGCCGGCCGACAGGCGCTGCTGGCGTTAGTCTTCATTGGGAGTTACCTGTTCTATCTAGCGTGGAAGGGGCTGAGCCCTCATACCCCATCTGAGGGTTTATTCGAGATATACCTGTTTCAAGGCGATTCACTGCTGATGCAGGTGGCCAATCTGATGGTGCACTACGGCATGCGCGGTGGCCCGCTGCTGCTGCTGGCGCTAGTTGCCGGCGGACAGCTCTGGCAACAGAGGCGGCAGTCGCTCGGCATTTGGCTGGCGTTGGCAGCGCTGGCACTGGGGCTGTTCATTGTGCTTGACCACACTTACCTGACCTTCATTTTGCTGGTGCCGCTGCTGCTGCTTGTGGCGTCTGGCGTGCAGCCGCTGTTACAGGGCTCCCGCCGCAGACAGGCGCTGGCGCTGGCGGCGCTGGCGTTGCTCAGTGCTAACTTCGCGTATCTGGACCTGCGGTATCAAGTCGATAATCATGCGCAGCCGCAAGTGTTCTTCTCTTCGAACTTGCGCCCCACCAGCATTGGGGTGGGGCTCTGGGGCACGGAGCAGGCGTCGGGGGCAATTTTCGAGTCCAACGACCACATGCGCACGCGACGAGTGGCATCCCAATCCAATATGGTTCCACTCGTGGATGGCGAAATGCTGGTGTTAGGTGCAGTGCAGCCGGAGTCACAGCAGCTCGTGTATCGCGGCTGGCAGGCCATGTACTGGGAGGTCCACGACCACTTGTGGGTATTGGAAAACCAGGCGGCGCTGGAACAGAACCTGAGTCAGAACCGCTCGCTCTCGCTGGTGAACCTAGCGTTTCCCGAGGCCAGTGGCCAGTCCCATATTCCAGAAACAATTTCAGCTAACCAGCACTATCGCTGGCTGGACTGGTTTGCCTACCGCACCTATGCCAATAGCGAACTGGCATTCTACTATAGCGCAGGCTACTGAGTCGGACCGCTGCGCTTTAATACAAGGCAACCTGCCGCCCCTTTCCAAATGGCACGTATCCATTCCCGTCGTCGAGGTCGTTCTGGCTCAAGCGCATTGCCGCGCTCGAAGCATCCGAACTGGGCGCCCACACCGAAGGAGGTCGAGGCCCTGGTTCTGAAGTTTGCCAAATCTGGACTTTCGACAGCCGAGATCGGCACTTCACTGCGTGATATATACGGCGTTCCAAGCGTCAAACTGGCGACTGGCAAATCTATCAGCGACTTGCTGCGCGCTGCTGATGCGGCGCCAGAGCTGCCGGAGGACCTGACGAACCTGATGCGCCGCGCGGTACGACTGGGCGAGCACCTTGAGCGCAACACACGCGACGTCCACAACCGACGTGCGCTACAACTCACTGAATCGAAGATATTGCGGCTGGTGCGCTACTACCGTGATTCCGGTCGGCTGGACGCCGACTGGAAGTATTCGCTCGACAATGCCAAGCTGCTGGTCGGGTAACATAATCTATGGCGATGCCGCGGCTCCTCAGCACAGCAGCACAGCCACTGGCCGACCGACTAAGGCAAGCAGAGCAGCCGGTGCGCCTAATCGGCCACTACGACTGCGATGGTTTGACGTCATCCGCCATCTTGGCGCGGGCGCTCCAGAGATGTGGTCTACGGTTTCACCTCACTAACGTCGTCGCGCTGACGCCTGACGTTATTGACCAGCTCAACAGCGAGGTACCTGCGCTGGTGCTCTTCAGCGATCTGGGGTCAGGGTATCCAGACCTACTGGCGCAGCTCAAGACATCTGCGCTGGTGGTTGACCACCATTTGCCACAGGGTGAGACCCCGCCTAATGTGCTGGAGCTGAACGCCCACAAGGCAGGGATTGACGGCAACCGTGAAGCGTCCGCCGCATCGTTGGCGTTCGCTCTGGCGCTCATACTGGACGAGGCGAACCGTGATTTGGCGCCGGTCGCGCTAGCAGGTGCTTGGGGCGACCGCATGTACCTTGATGGACTTGTCGGTTGGAATCGCATGATTGCCGATATGGCTGTTGAAGATAAGTATTTAAATAGTATTAACCGACTCCCCCTCACCGGGGAGACGCTGGCCGATGCGTTAGCAAGTTCGCTCGAGCCATACCTGCTTGGTGTTTCCGGCAACCCCGCTGCCACAGCAGAAGTATTGCAGGATCTGGGGTTCGACCCCGCTATTGCGCTGGGAGAACTGGATGTGGAAGGCACTGCCTTGCTGGCAGATTGGCTGGCGCTGAAACTGCTTGAGCAGGGTGCCGGTAAGCAGCAGCGCACCCAGCTTTTCGCGCCACAGCTAGACTTGCCACGGTGGGGTTGTAGCGTGGAAGAACTGGCAGCGATGACCGACGCATGCGGCCGACTAGACGACACATCAACTGGCATTGCTATGCTCTTGGGCTCTCCGAGCGGACGCGAACGCGCTGAAGCGTACGTCCGCGAGCACAGAGAGCAGTTGCTGGAGCAGCTCGCCTGCGTGGAGTTTGAGCGCGGTCGTGCTATCCAGCACTTCCGAGGTGATAATGCCGCGTTGAAGGGCACTATCTGCACGCTAGCACTGGGCTACTTCCTAGATCGCTCACTACCGGCAATCGGTCTCGCACCTCGAGACGGAAAGCTGATTGCATCCTCGCGTGCCGCTCCGCAGTTAGTAGCGCAGGGCATTTCTCTGTCAGAGGTTATGATGCAGGCAGCGAGTGCCTGTGGAGGTCAGGGCGGTGGCCATGCACAGGCAGCTGGAGCTTCACTGCCATTGGAGAAGGAGGATGAGTTTATTGACGAGGTGGACCGGTTGGTAGCGGAACAGCTAGGCCTCTAATATTGTGACCGTTAGCGCCGTATGACGGAATGGCGGTTGTTAGTTACTGTAGGCCGGACGCAGCTCGTAGATCTGGCGCAGGAGGTGCAGGATCTGCCTGGGGTGGGGCGCTTTCGCAGCCAACTGCTACGCGATGCTGCAACCGGGGAGGAGTTCGACTTGGTTGGCACTCCAGCGCGATTGTTGGAACCGACGCTATTCGACCTCGTGGCGGACCTTGAGCGTGGGCCACAGGCAATCCTGCCGCGCGACCTAGCTTGGATAGTGTGGATACTAGGGTTGGAGCCGGGCGATACGGTAATCGAGGGTGGTGCCGGTTCAGGAGCGTTGACATTGGCGTTGGCACGCATAGTTGTACCAGATGGCCGTGTCATAAGCTACGAGCCTCGGCTCTCGCATCGTCGTATCTTAGAGCGTAACTTGCAGCGTAGTCCCCACGCCGCACGGGTCAAGGTTGTTCCGCAGGAACTGACACCCGATAGCGAACCAGCCTTCTGTCAGGCACTAGTACTCGATGTACCGCAGCCGTGGGAACTAGTCAGCTGGGCAACCACGACACTTGAGTCAGGTGGTCGCCTAGTTGCATATTTGCCGACCACGGGACAGGTGATGCAGCTGCTCGCACAGCTGGAAGGGTGGAGTGACCAGCGTGTCGTAGAGAACATACAGCGCGATTGGACTACTCGCTCGCAGGCACTTAGGCCACAGTCACGGATGCAGGGTCATTCGGGTTTCATCATCAGTGCACGGCATTACACTTAACCGGACCGCCGGCATGTCACAGCGATGGCCGAAAAGCTCGTAATAATCGGCTCCGGGCCGGCCGGCTATACTGCTGGTCTCTACGCCTCGCGCGCATTACTGGAGCCGCTACTCTTCGCCGGCTATGCCAGCGGTGGGCAGTTGATGCTTACCAGTGATATCGAGAACTACCCCGGCTACCCCGAGGGAATTCAAGGGCCCGAAATGATGATTGAACTGCGAGCGCAGGCGGAGCGGTTCGGCACTCGTATTCTTGATAGTAATGTGGATTCTGTGGACCTTTCACGACATCCATTTGAGGTAGTCTGCGGTGACGATTCCTGGGAAGCGGAGGCGCTGATTATCGCCACTGGTGCCGAGGCTATTTGGCTCGACGCCGAGAACGAAGAATTACACAAGGGGCGCGGGATATCTACCTGTGCCACTTGCGATGGGGCCTTCTTCCGCGACAAGGAGGTTATAGTAGTGGGAGGTGGCGATTCAGCGATGGAAGAGGCGACTTTCCTGACTCGCTTCTGCCCCAAAGTAACCATTGTTCACCGTCGGGAGGGGCTGCGCGCCTCACAAATCATGGTGCAGCGCGCCCGCGACAATTCCCGTATCGCGTGGAAGCTGGAGCGCACGGTCACTAGTTGGCTCGGCGAGGAAGGCAACTTCCGCGGCGCAGTACTGCGCTCGACGACTGATGGCAGCGAGGAGGATTTTGCTTGCGACGGTGCTTTCATTGCCATTGGTCACAAGCCACTCACCGGCTTCTTGGCGGGACAGCTGGAAATGGACGACCACAATTACCTACTCTGGAAGCAACACACTATGACTTCTGTACCAGGAGTATTCGCGGCGGGCGACGTGGTTGATACACGCTACAAGCAGGCGGTGACCGCAGCCGGGATGGGTTGTATGGCTGCCATAGACGCTGAGAAGTGGCTCGAAGAGCAGTAGCGGTTTTATCCTGCTGTTCAGCACGCACGTTTTTTAGTCCCCCCTTCGATAGCGACGTGTGCATCACAGGACCGCGAGAATAGGAGAAGAGGCGATGAGCCCGGTCATCGGCACGGTGCTGATTATGGCGCTGATGGTGACTATTGTTGGCACCATGCTGGCATGGGGCATTCCACAGGTACAGGACAACGAGGCATGGGCCCAGTACGCGACCACTCGGTCCAATTTGCTCAACTTGGATGCTGACCTGGATCAGGTGCTATTGCAGGGTGAGGGTGCCTCGCGCAGCACAACAGTCTCCATCGGTTTAGGTACTTTCGTTGTCCGTGATTCACCAGATACATTGGTCATTAGCTACTCCAGTGTGGGGTGGATTGAGCTGGCGACACGCTCACTTTCCATTGGCGATACCTCGTTCAGGTTGACAGACCTGCAGGAGAATGTCGCTGTGTTCAATGTCACACTCAGCTATCCTAATGGTAGCAGTTGGAGTGGCAGCAGCGACGAGGGCATGCTGAGCGGCTTCCCGGCGGCGGTCTCGGGATTGCAGGGCAGTGTCAGCGACGCCTCTAATTCGACCGCTTTAGGTGGTTTCTGGCTTTACCGGGACGACGCGCTTTCATACCGCTATGCATCGACGGCTGGATTGTTCCAGATGCGAATGGTCAACGGTGGTTTGCTTGCGCGTGAACCGGGCGGCAGCCATTTCTTTGAAGGACGACCACTGGTGCGCGGCAGCGGCGCCTTGGACGCCCTGACCTTCTACCAGGTTACGTATAACAATAGTGGCTCGCCGCACACGGCACTCACTGGACCGTCCAACTTCGACTTCCAGCTACGCAATCAGGGCGGTAGAGACCATGACTCAGTCGCAGCATACGCAATGCGTTTGACGGTGGAGGGCAGTGGCCAAGCAGCCTACTACTCCTACTTTGATGATGAATGGGGCTTTAGCAGAGACTTCCAGCAGGACGAAGTCTTTCTGCAGCAGAGCGTCCCGCTGGACCTGCGTATATATGAGAGGACAATCCATGTTGCGTTCCAGTCGCGTTGATTCGGGAGCCCAGGAAATCGGTTTCATTTACACCTCTTTACTTTCGGTGCTGCTGCTGGCGTCGGTAACCACATCAGTCTCCGGCGTGCTGCAGGGTAACCTGGAGCATACAGTACAGGAGGAGGTGGAGCAGGTGGGCGTCAAGCTGCAATTAGCAATCCAGGACCTGTTGTTGGCAGCTGACGACCATCCCGACGCGACGGTACAAGTACAGTTGGCGACCGCCTCCGAGAACCATGGCGTCTTCTACAAAGTCATTGGTACAGGGACTGGATTCAAGGTAATTAGCAAGTCCCCGCCGGGTGGGAGATTTGAAGTCAGCTTCCCACTGGCGCCTGCGTCGTCAGTGGAAGGGGAAGTGAACTCTGCTATTCCTTATATAGTAGCAGATTATGACGGACAAGCTGGAGTAGTGAGGCTCTCCAGCAGATAGGTGCATGTAAAATGGGTGCGGCTGGCAAGTCAATGGATACGCTGCCTGACGAGGCCGGGCTGATTGGCCCCGATGTCGAGGCTCCGGTCGATGAGAGTCAACTCTCGTGGCGCGATAAACGGCGACTGCGCAAGGAACGCCGACAGCTCGAGAAGGCGCGAAAATCGGCCGAGAAAGCGGGTGTAATCCACGATCTCGTGATGGATGACATTGATATTGGCGAGGATTTCGAGGAGTTGGATACCTATCCTGTCAGGCCACCTTATTCGTACGTTCGCATCCTGTTCGACAAGCGCGATTATTCCCGCTTTTACTACGTTGTCGAGCCCAAGGCCAGCGCACAGGAGGAGAAGGATCTAGGAACGATTAAGGAGGTGCTACAGCGGGCTCTCAATATCAACCGCGAAACGCTGGAGGAGGAGCAGGAGGAGTTCCTGAAGCAGGCGGTCGACGACATCCTGAACAGCTATCGACTCCCGAGTCGCAAGAGCAATCGCGAGAAAATTCACTACTTCATTGAGCGCGATTTGATTGGATACGGCAAGATTGACACACTCATGAAAGATCCCAACATCGAGGATGTTTCCTGTGATGGCCCTAGTGTGGAGATTTTTGTCTATCACCGGCGCTTTGAGTCGCTACGCACTAACATCGTCTGGCCCGATGAGGTCGAGTTGGAGCAGTACATTATTCGTATGGCACAACGCTGTGGCAAGCACATCTCGATTGCCGAGCCATTGCTGGACGCGACACTGATGGATGGTTCCCGTATCGTAATGACTCTTGGTCGCGAAGTCTCTACAAGAGGCTCGACATTCACCATCCGGCGATTCCGCGACGAGCCATTTACGCCGATTGACCTGCTCGAGTTCAAGACTTTTTCATCGATGCAAATCGCGTTTTTCTGGCTGGCGATGCAGTACGGAATGTCGATGCTGTACGTCGGCGGTACAGCCTCGGGCAAGACCACATCGCTGAACGCCTGTTCGCTCTTCCTGCCATGGCAGCAAAAGATTGTGAGTATCGAGGAGACACGCGAGCTGAACTTGCCGCACCCCAACTGGATTCCTGGCTGCACTCGTGAGGGTTTCGGCGGTGAAACCGCTGCTGCTGGTGCCAAAGCGGCGGGCGCGGTCGACATGTACGACCTACTACGGGCGGCGCTGCGTGAACGGCCGGAATACATCATTGTTGGTGAGATTCGTGGCGCTGAGGCGTACGTGCTGTTCCAGGCCATGGCAACAGGGCACACCACCTACTCTACTTTCCACGCCGATTCAATCCAGAGTTTGGTCCACCGGCTCGAGAACAAGCCCATCGAGATTCCGCGCGTCCTTATCCCTGCCCTCGACGCGATTTCAATCCAGATTCAGACTCGTGTCGGTGGTAAGCGAGTACGGCGGTGCAAGGGCATTATCGAGATTATCGGCATTGACCCTCATTCGCACGAGCTGCTGACCAACGAGGCTTTCCGCTGGGACAACACCACTGATGAGTTTATCTTCACTGGCAAGTCGTATGTGTTCGAGAAAATCATGATGAAGGCTAACCTGAATCGTGTCGAAATAATGGACGAGACTAAGCGACGGCAGCTAGTAATTGAGTGGTGTCTGAAGAAGGGCATACGCGACTACCGCGACTTCGCGAGGGTTGTTTCGGAGTATTACGTTCACCCTGAGGATGTTATGCGCCAAGTTTACGCCGACTTGCAGGTAGGTGGTCGTAAACGCCGCCGCAAGGCAGTACAGCGTAATCTGGACCTGAGCGGCGCTAGGAAGGCGGAAGAGGGCGTTGACCTAACCGAGCTTCCGCTTGGCGTGCAGCAGAAGTTCCAGAAGCGGATGGCCAAGGAGGAGGCGCGTCGTGCCAAGGTGGAAACGCGCATTACCGCCACGGCCGAGGAGAAGCGACCTGCCTTGGAGGCGAAGGAAACCGCACAACGCGCCAAGGTGGAGGCTAAGCTGGAACGCGACTTGCTGAAAGCACAAGCCCGCTACGTGCCGCTACGGCAGCTGGAGCCAATTTCCGCGCAGCTGGGACTGGCTACCGTTTCGAGCCTTTCAGTGCGTGAGGCTGGCCGCTTGCTGAAATCGAGTAACCGTGAATTGGCAGCACGCGCCAAGGCTGAAGTCCGGCAGGTCAAGCTGGCTGGCAATTCTGAGAAGCAGGCGCAGGCAGCTGCGAAGGAAGAAGCCCGGCAGGCCAAGGCTATGACCAAGCTGCAGGGCGAGCTGGCCAAACGCGTCGAGCGTTCGGCTAATCCGCGCTGGTGGCATCGGTGGTTCTAAGCGGTTTCCAGTCAGTCAGTCTGACGCTTTTCGGCTGGCTTGGTCGCTTTCTTACACGAGACTCTTACGAGTTCAAGATGGACTTAGTCAAGGCGCGCATCCCGTTGCTACCCGACGGCTATGTCGCCGTTTCAGCGATGCAGGTGCTGCTCACTTTTTTGGGTGGCGTAGCGCTGATCGCCGTATTCATTGGCATTGGGGTGCCGTTTCTGGAACAGCAGACCGCCGCGGATGGTGAGCCGTTCGTCGTCTCCGACACGGTGCAATGGGGTCTGGGGCTGCTACTGGTAATTATCCTACCGCTGTTGATTGCGCTGGTACAGTGGCTGACCCCCGGATTCACAGTTAGCCAGCGCACCCACGACATGGACCGAAAGCTACCGTTCGCAGGGAGTTACGTTGCGGCGATGGCAGCGGCCAACGCGACACCCTCTGTGATTTTCAAGTCGCTGGCGCGTAACGAATTTATCTACGGTGAGATTTCTAGGGACGCAGCCTGGATTTTTCACTCTATTGAATTCATGGGTCGGGATTTGGTGACTACGCTCAAGGAGGCGGTTGAGCGCTCACCCTCAGAGCGCTTTGCCGAGTTCCTACAGGGAATCGTCGGTACCCTCACATCAGGCGGTAACTTGAAGCTATATTTCCTGAACCGCTCGGAGTATTACGCGCAGGCCAACCGAGTTCATGTCAAGAGTGTCATCCAGCAGATGGCGCTCTTCGCTGAAGCATATGTGGTGATGGCGGTCGCGCTCCCCATCTTTGCGATGATTATCGCAGTGATTACCTTCTGGGTCTCCGGGTCAGGAATGGTACTGGAAGAGATTCACCTCTACGGAATGGTCTTTGTCATGTTCCCGCTTATTCAAGTTTTCTTCTGCTATATCTTTCTCTCGCTCAGTAATGAGGTGGCAGTCGACTGATGGCTAAAAACCTCGAGAAACGGGTCTATCGGGACGAACGCAGTGGGCAGAAGCGACGCTGGATGACCTACAAAATGGCGCGAAAGTGGCTTGCCGTACGGAGTGGCAAGACCGACATAGGCATCTACGTCGTTATCTTTTTCTCAATCGTTATTGGATTTTCCTTCTTCGCTCTGGCCAACTTGAATCATCAGATGGACAGCCAGACCATGGTAGCCGACATCGACGGCGACAAGCAGTTCGACAACCCGGAAGTGATGAATGACGGTCGCTTCAGCTTCACGCTCCACCAGTATGGCCTGCCTTCGCTGCGCCAGAACGAGTCACGCGACGCTGACCCGACGGTCGACGGCATAGAGGAGGAGATGGAAGCCGATGAATGGTACCGCTACTATCCAGAGATTTCAACGCTCGACTTTATAGTCTTTGGAGTGGTCGCGCTGCTGCTGCCGTACGGTATTTGGGGCTGGCGCCAGGACCAGATAAGGGCCCGGGTAGAGGACAAGTTCCCCGACTTCCTGCGTGATCTGGCCGAATACTGGAAGGGCGGTCTCAGCATGACCGTCGCTATTCAGACGTTGGCTCGTGGCGAATATGGCAACCTGAACGACGAGGTGCATAAGATGGCGACCCAAATTTCGTGGGGTATCAGCTTCGGTGAGGTACTGGAAATGTTCACCGAACGAGTTAAGTCACCCATCGTGACCCGTGCTGTCACGATGGTTGACGAGGCTAATCGCGCCGGCGGTAGGATTTCGGATATTCTGCTCGCCGCTGCCTATGACGCCAGAGAAATCAAGGCGCTCGAGGTCGAACGGCAGCAAGAAGTCACCAATTATACCATGGTTATCTACCTCTCATTCCTGATTTACCTGATGATTATCCTGGTGCTGGCCAATACCTTCGTCCCGGCCATTGTTGATTCTTCCGTCGCGACTGGTGGCGGTGGCATGTCCATCGGTAACCTGCAGGTGCGTGAACTGAATCAGGTCTGGATTTCGACCGTCTTTTTCTATAGTGTTATCATCCAGTCGTTTGGCAATGGACTAGCGGCAGGTTTCATGTCCACAGGCCGCCTCTACTCCGCTGCGACCCGTGCCTCGGTGATGATGCTGATTGGCTGGGCAATCTTCGAAATATTCGGTATCGCCACTTCCATGATTAGTCCCGGCGTGGTGTGAGTGTGAAGCTGGGATGCAGAGGCCAGATGCACATGCTGGAGGTGCTGATGCTGGCGACCCTATTCACCTCGGCAGTCAACGTGGCGGTTATCAGCCTGCCTGCTGGCGATGCTAATCAGGTCGGTGATGAAACGTTGCGGCAGCAGGGAATGGAACTGCTGGCACTGCTCGATAGTTGGACTCCCACTAACACGACCGTTGCGCAGGAGTATCACAACTCGACACTGGCCTTCTGGCTTGCCAGCGGCAATAACACAGCCCTGCAATCCTACCTAGACGGGGGGCTGCCCGCGGCAGCGAGTTATCACCTGACAGGAACTCATGGTGGGAGTACGGAGATGCTTGTTGATCGCGGTACACCGATCGGGACGGTGAATATCGCCTTCCGACTGGTGTGGGCTGACGACGAGCTGTGGGAGTTGAAATTGAAGACGTGGTATGGATCCCGGGAGGCGACATGAACCGCGAGGGTCAGCTGCTACTAATGGCAGGACTGCTAATGACACTGACAGTGCTCACGGTGACCTTGTCGGTTTCCCATTCTGTCAACTTGGGGCTACACCAGGGCGAACGGCATGACCTGAGCCCTCTGGTCTCGATGCTGGACGCTCATCTACCGCCGGCGGTACAGGCAGAGTATGACCGTACAAGCGATGCTGCGACGGCGTTCGACACCGTGGCGGCCGACTTCGAGGACCGCTGCAGCGATAACGGATACCTTCTGGTCATCAAACAAACTGGGGTCGCGAACGGAACTGTAAGCTACAGTACGACACTGAGCGACGGTGTGTTGACGTTGACGCTGGATCGGACGCTAACGTTAGCCTAGTCGCCGCCGCTGAGCAGCTCACTAAAGGCGTTACGCATGACTGTACCCAGTCCACTAAAGGCGGAAATTAGGATACCTACAACCATCACCAGCAGTCCGAGGTTGAACTGATTCTGCTGGTCACCATACTCAGATGTCAACAGTCCATCGCTCATTGTCATGTATGCTTGGAGGCCCAGGCCGAAGCCGACCAGTACCAATAATCCTCCCAAAATTGCTAGTGGGGCGCCGTAATCGCTTGTCTCGGTTTCGGGCTCGGCAGGCGGAGCGGTAAACTCTGGATACTCCTCGTCACTCATACGCCTGACGGGGCTACGGTCGTTTTTAAGCTTACCCTACCTTTCAAGCGCTGCACGTACTAGCCCTAGGTGCAGCGGTGACGGCGCGTCGGGGCGTGACTTAAACTCGGGATGGAACTGTGACGCGATGAAGTAGGGGTGCCCTTCCAGTTCCAGCACCTCCATCCTGCGGCCGGAAGTGTCGCGACCAGTGAACCGTAGTCCTGCAGCCTCTAACTGTGCAATATAATCTGGGTTTATTTCGAAGCGATGTCGATGTCGTTCCTGAATAGAATCACGACCGTAAAGTTCGTATGCGGCGCCTGCGTCGAGCGCGATGTCGTGGTCGCCCAGTCGCATCGTGGCGCCTTTCTCGATTACCTCGCGCTGCTCTGGCAGCAGGTCCACGACGGGATGCGGTGAGTCAGGGTCGAGCTCGACCGAGTTAGCACCCTCCATGCCAAGCGCGTTGCGCGCAAATTCCACGACAGCGAGCTGGAAACCGAAGCAGATGCCTAGGTAGGGTACCTTGTTCTCGCGCGCCCAGTGAGCAGCCATGATTTTGCCCTCAGCACCTCGACTGCCGAAACCGCCTGGCACTAACACCCCGCTAACACCGTCCAAGGCTTTGGTTGAGTCTGCGTCTTCTAGATCGGGCGCCTCGAGCCAACGAATGCGGACGCGCACTCCCTCTAGTGCACCTGCATATCGTAGTGTTTCCTCATGCGAAATGTAGGAGTCTTTCAGGCCAGTATACTTGCCGATGAGCGCAATCTCCACCTCACGTTTGCCATCGCTCGCTCGCTTCGCGAAGTCTTTCCATTGAGTCATGTCCGGCTCGCGTCGCTTTAGTTTCAGTCGCGTTGCGACCAATTTAGGAACATCCTGCTCCTGAAACAACACCGGTACGTGGTAGATTGACTTGGCGTCGGGCGCTGAGACAACGTTCTCAGGAGGTATGTCAGCAAAGAACGCTATCTTAGCAGCGATATCTTTATCGAGTGTTTTCTCCGATCGACCGACAATCAGGTCGGGGCGGATACCGAGCCCTTGCAGTTCCTTCACCGAGTGCTGCGTCGGTTTGGTCTTCTGTTCGCCAACAGCACCCATTACTGGCACCAGTGTTGTGTGGACGAACATCACGTTTGCGTGCCCTTCCTCACGGTGCAGCTGCCGCATTGCCTCGAGGAACGGCATTGATTCAATGTCGCCGACCGTCCCCCCAAGTTCAACTAAACAAATTTCAGCCGAGGCGCCCTCGGCAGCGGCGCGAATCGAGTCCACAATCTCTCGCACCACGTGTGGAATTATTTGCACGGTCTGCCCAAGGTAGTCTCCGCGCCGCTCCTTCTCGATGACGGTACGGAATACCTTTCCAGTCGTGATATTGTGTATTGCGGTTAGATTACAGTTCAGGAAGCGTTCATAGTTGCCGAGGTCGAGGTCTACCTCGCTCCCGTCAGTCATGACAAAGACTTCACCATGCTCGTAGGGATTCATGGTCCCCGCGTCGCAGTTTAGATAGGGGTCAATTTTAACTGCCGTGACGCGGTGCTTCGAGCGCTGTAGCAACACGCCAATTGAGGAAGAGGTAATGCCCTTTCCCAGCCCGGAAAGGACCCCGCCAGTCACGATGATATACTTCATGACGCAACGGGCTCCGCGATTGGCGCCCCCGGTTTAAGGCCGACGGCGCAGTTTTAGCGCTCTGCTGCTACGGGTGTGTGGAACTGCACCACCACTCGGAGCAACTGGTCTGGTTCGACCTACAGCCAGATGGAGTAGCCGACTTCATCTCCATTTATATATGGCTCGATGAGAAAAACGCCATAATCGAAACGGGTCCTGCCTGCGGGTTGGAGAACATTATGCAAGGAATCGCAATGGCCGGGCTGACGCCGGAGGAGATAGACTGGGTTTTACCGACGCACATCCATCTAGATCATTTCGGTGGCGGTGGCCACTTGCTGCGTGAATTGCCCAACGCACAGGCGCTGGTACATCCCAAGGCACTGAAGCACGTGCTTAACCCTCAACGTCTGTGGGAGGGGAGTCGCGCTTTTCTGGGGCCGATTGCCGAAATGTATGGCGAGCCACTGCAGGTGGCCCCGAACCGCGTCACCGCCGTGGAGGATGGTACTATCGTGGACCTTGGGGGAACGCAATTATGTGCGTTGCACACGCCTGGCCATGCGCCGCACCACGTTGCTTGGGTCGGCGACCACGACGTCTTTGTCGGAGATGCACTTGGCCTTTGGTATCCCGGACTGGACCTCGGATTTCCGGTCACACCGCCACGCTATAATCATGCACTCGCGCTAGAGTCACTTGATCGGTTGGCATCGCTCGATACGGAGTGGCTGCACTACACCCATTTCGGTCCACGTGCAGCCAGAGAGGGGGCTGCCATTACACAAGTACGTAGTGAGTTCGAGGCATGGCTTGCACTCATAGCCGAAGGTGTTGCAACCGGCGAGGATGCAGCCGCAACAACGAAGCGGCTGCTAACAGAGCGGCCTGGGCTAACGCAGACCGAGGTGAGCATGGGGCTGCATCAGGCCGGCACGCACCTTGGGTCGGTTCGGGGCATGCGCGAGTGGCTTGATGCGTAGCTTTGATTCCGATATTGACGTAATCGGTCATCCATTCCCCCACGCAATCATTCGCAATTTTCTAGACCTCGACGCTATCGCGGACGAGTTGGAGTGGCTCGCAGGGCAGGAGTTCGAGTCAGGCGAGGCAGACCTTTTCAGCTACTCATCGACTAGTGAGCTAGGTGCAGCCAAGCAGCTGATGGGACTGCACGCTGCGTTAGGCGATTCCGCATGGTGTTCCCAGCTTGCGACGGCGTTCAGAACCCCCCCGCTGTCCCACATAGACATGGCAGCTTACGTTTATGCACAAGGTGATTTCCTACTGCCACACGATGATCGTGTCGCGGGCCGACAGATAGCTTACTCGTTGCACTTAACGCGCGGACTGCGCGAGGACGATGGTGGCGCGCTGGAGTTGTTCTCTTCACGAGATAGCGTCGCTAGCAATGTCGTAAAGCGCATAGTCCCGGAGTTCAACTCGCTAGTGGTGTTCCGCGTTTCGCCGCGGTCGTGGCACCAAGTCGCCGAAGTGGTTGGAGATGCACAGCGGCTGACAGTAACTGGTTGGTATCATGGTTGATTTCACTATTACATCTGCGTGGTACGACTCTGCAGCGTTAGCCGCCGTTAATGAGCAACTGACACAAGAGCGTGTTGTGCAGCTCTCCAGCTTCTTCATCGAGCCGCTAGGGCAACTGCCGCCTGCTAAGCACCTCAAGCGCGAGGAGCGCCCCGGATTCGCCGTCCGTACAACAGGTCCTGCGTTGCTCACAGAACTATGGCACTCATTGCTACTGGCAGATTGGCTAGCGCAGGCAACCGCCGCACACTGGGAACTGCGCAGTTGCCGCCATGAGTGCTACGGTCCGGGCGACTACTCATTATTACATGATTCGGAGGTGGGAGAACAGCGGTTGCTGCTGATGTACGACCTGACAGAACAGCCGCAGGCGCTGAATGGTGGACACAACATTTTCAGCTTCGCCGATGGAATGCAGACGACCTGCAACCGTGAGACTGGCGCGCTGGTGCTAGCACTGCTCGCCGCGGGCGATTTGGAGTGCATGCGCTACGTCAGCAAACTATCGTCAGGGACGGTGCGTCTGGAGCACGCGCAATTCAGGCAATCTCAGCCCATTACGCAATAATGCGTAGCTACGCAACCGTTTAAGATAGTGGGCAGGTCGCGCGACGTGGACGCAAAGCTAAGTCACGGTCTGGACGCTGCGTGCGAGGAGCTACGGACGGGTGAGCCACTGCTGCTCTACGACGCTCCAGGACGTGAAGGAGAAACCGACATTATATTCTCCGCTCAGCATGCCACTCCCGACAAGGTGCGACTGCTGCGACAGCACGGCGGTGGGCTGGTCTTCATCGCCGTCGCGCATTCTGCCGCACAGCGATTAGGGCTGCCGTTCATGGACGCTGTTCTCAATTCAGCAGCTGCCGACCACCCGGCGTTGATGGGCCTCGAAGCACATGACTTGCCGTATGACGGCCGTTCATCGTTCTCGCTCTGGCTGAACGCGCGCGATACTTACACCGGCATCACTGATCGAGACCGTACACGTACTATCATTGCCTTCAGCGAACTGGTCGCTACAGATTTGGAGCCGGACGCGGCACAACTGCTGCTGGGCGAACGGTTCCGGTCTCCGGGCCATGTACCAATCTGCGTCACACATCCCGATGGGCTGGCTGAGCGGCAGGGGCACACTGAACTGATGATTGCACTCGTTGCCATGGCGGGGTTGCCGCCAGTAGCCTTAGGCTGCGAGATGCTCGCTGACGATGGAGGGCGGCTGCCGCCTGAAGCGGCCGCAGCGTGGGCTGAAGCTCGGGGCTATCCTTTTTTGGAGGGGAATGAAATTGTTGCCGCGTGGAACGAAAGCGCGTAGTAGCCACCGGGGTCTTCGACTTGCTGCATCCCGGGCACATCCACTTCCTGCGAGCAGCGAGGGAACTAGGCGACGAACTGGTGGTAATCGTAGCCAACGATGCAACAGTGCGACGCATGAAGCGCGAACCGATAGTGTCAGCCTCTGTGCGCGCCGAGATGGTCGCGTCGTTGAAGCCGGTCGACCAAGCCATCGTGGGGCGCGAGGGCAATATGCTCGATATCGTGGTGGAAGAAATCAAGCCTCATATTATCGCGTTGGGATACGATCAGGATTTGTTCGAGCCCAAAGCCTTGGAGGCGAAGCTGGCCGAACTTGGCCATATAGTGCAGGTTACGAGGCTGCCAAAGCTGGAATATGGGCTAGCAGGGACGCGCAAAATTGTGGCACGTATCCTGCGCGATTTCGGCCAGGAGTAGAATGTTTACCGGCATAGTAACCGCCATTGGGCGAGTGCGGAGTATCAGTAACACTACAGGCTTGCAGCGCGTCGCAGTTATACCGCCCCAAGGCTTCGCTACCGGAATAGCTGTAGGGGGCAGTGTCGCAGTAGATGGAGCCTGCCTGACGGTCAGTGCTGTCACCGGGAATACCCTAGAGTTCGACGTTGTCGCTGAAACACTCGCTCGCACAACACTCGGTGAACGGTTGAAGGAGGGTGCAACAGTGAATCTGGAGCGCTCTGCACAGCTGGGCGATGAGATTGGTGGCCACCTTGTTTCGGGCCACATCTCGACCATCGGAACGGTAATCGCCGTCGAGACTGCTAACGGCGTCCACGACCTGCGGCTGCGCGTTGGGCGCGATTGGGCGGCCTACGTATTCGAGAAGGGCTTTGTGGCCCTTGACGGCATCTCGCTTACCGTGGGTGAAATCTGGGCAGAGACAGGCGAGTTCAGGGTGCACTTGATTCCTGAGACGCTGACACGTACGACTATTAGCACGCGCAGACCAGGCGACCGGCTCAACGTCGAAATTGATGCGATGACGCGCGCCACAGTTGAGACAGTCACACGTATCATGGAGAAGCAATGAGCAGTATCGTACTAGTTTGCGGCAGCTACCACCGCGAGGCGATTGAACGCATGGCTACAACGGCGCGGAATCGCGCCGGCGAACTGGGGCTGGAAATCTCTGCCGAGCAGTGGGTGCCGGGCGCACTTGAGTGCCCACTGGCGCTCCAGCGACTACTCGGGCGCGATGATGTAGATGGCGCAGTGCTGCTAGGCATTATCGAGCGTGGCGAGACGCAGCACGGCCTTGCGATGGGGCAGGCAGTGGTGCAAACGGTGCTGGATTTGCAGCTCGCGACCGGAAAGCCAGTTGGCATGGGCGTTATCGGGCCGGGTGCCGAGTCACAACATATTGAGCCACGGTTGCTCCCTTATGCTTGTAAGGCAGTTGAAGCTGTTGCAGAAATGCTGAGCTAGTGTCGTTAGCGTTTGACCATCAAGCGCCGTGGGTCGAATTTACCGCCGTAGTGATGCAGCGCCTGATAGAAGCTGGGGAGCGCGAAGACCGCCATCAGCAACGAGAATAGTACCAGCGTGATAATCAGCGCGAAGAAATTGCGCAAGCCGATAAATTGG
>NYZZ01000032.1 GCA_002687355.1 Methanobacteriota archaeon | reverse complement strand
TTTCCTTGTTGCAGGCAAGGTAAGTCGGCTTAACATGCTACTGCTTTTGCCGCAGGTGCTCGCCGGCACTCATCTTGGAAATCCAGCGGTACAGCTTGTTTCGACCACACGGCTTTCATTAGCGTGCGAAGCGGACCTCTGCATCCAGGCTGACGGCGAGTTCTACTGCCTTCCTGGCGAGGGAGTACGGCGACTAGACGTGCAGATTGTGCCCGGGGCACTGGAACTAGTCGTCGAGCAGAATTAGTGGACTAGCGCGAATATCAGGGAGTACCCCCATCACCAGCGGCGCGAAGTACTCATGCATGGTTTCGATATGTTTTTCGAGCGCGAGTCCCATGTAGTGGTCACGGCCGACTGATACGAGCAGCTCCAGTCCAGCCGGTGCAAGCGACTGCGCGCCGGTGATGTCCTTCTGTGTCAGCATCGCCAGCCGCACTTTTAGCAAAGCGGCTGAGAGCTTAATCATACCTTGCAGGAAACGATGTGGTACGCTGCGGCGCGGTACCGCTAACCATAGCCCTTCCCACGCCTTGTGCGATTCCCAGTAGTAGTGCTGGTTGCAGAGATCGACTCCATATCTCCAGTCTTCAAGCGTATGCCACTCCTCTGGTTGCCAGGGAGGATGCGATTCGTCTGAGGCTCCGTAGCTATGGCCGTGCTCGTTCGTTACTGGATGAGGGTGTAGGCCTGGCAGGTACCGGTAGGGTAGCAGTGGCTTCGTCGAGTAGCGCACTGCATTCCTCTCAAGTTCTGGCTCATCCTGTGCCAAACGCATGTGGGGGCAGGGGTAGCCATATTTGAGCCCTTGCAATGGCGGCAGGATGGACCTGTCAGAGCTACTGCAGGAATGCGGTGCGGTGCAGTTCGGTGACTTTCGCCTCACATCTGGTCGCAGATCTAAATTCTATGTCAACTTGAAGCTGGCTGCTACTCAACCGTCAATTCTGAATCAGATTACTACAGATATGGCTCTGATAGTTCCTGATAGAGCAGAAGTCATTGCAGGAATGGAGCTTGGTGCCGTCCCGCTGGCTGTCGCTCTTTCTCTCAAGACTGGACTGCCCTACGTTATGATTCGCAAGGGAGAACGACTGCATGGTACAGGCAACCGTATCGAGGGTGAACTGATGGGGAACGTGATTGTCGTGGAAGATGTTGCAACCACAGGTGGTTCACTGGTTGACGCTATCAGTGTAATCCGCCGGGAGGGTGGTATTGTAGAGAAAGCCATCGTGGTAGTTGACCGTGAAGAAGGTGCTGACGAAGCACTACGCGCGGTAGACGTAGAACTTCTGCCGTTGGTGCGCATCGGGAGCATACTACAGGACGACTAATGATCAGAGTTCTTGTCATTGGCTCTGGAGCGCGTGAACACGCAATTACCCACGCGCTCTGTAATTCCGGAGCATCCGTCAGCTGTTTTGCATCTAACCTGAATCCTGGCATCATGGCATTGGCAGATAATCTGGAAATAGGTGACTTGAACTCCCCCGATAGAGTGACGGATTATGCAGCTCAGCAGCGAATTGACTTGGCAGTTATCGGTCCTGAAGCACCCTTAGCGGCAGGTGTTGCTGATGCGCTGCGGACGGAGTCTATTCCGACCGTTGGTCCTGGCCACAAGCTAGCGCAAATAGAAACGTCTAAGGCTTTCGCGCGCAATTTGCTGACACGGAATGGAATTCCAGGCTGCCCACGTTACCGTACTTTTGATACACTAGATGGTGTCGCCGACTGGCTTGGAGAACTTGGCGATGGCTATGTTGTCAAGTACGATGGTCTGGCCGGCGGCAAGGGTGTTAAGGTTGCGGGCGACCACCTCCACTCGCACGCTGAGGCACTCAATTACTGCCGCGAACTTGTTACGAAAGATGGCTGCTTTGTCGTTGAGGAAAAGCTAATCGGCGAGGAGTTTTCGCTGATGAGCTTCTGCGATGGCGATACATTGCACCACATGCCAGCAGTGCAGGATCACAAACGCGCTCTGGAAGGTGACTGTGGCCCTAATACTGGTGGAATGGGTTCCTATAGCGATGCTAATTATACCTTGCCATTTCTCGAACACGAGGATATAAAGGCTGCACACACTATTAACGAAGCCACAGCGGCCGCACTGTACAAGGAGTGTGGAGAACCCTACCGAGGCTTCCTCTACGGCGGTTTCATCGCCACTACGAGCGGTCCCAAACTAATCGAATACAATGCTCGGCTGGGTGATCCGGAGGCGCTGAATGTGCTTGAAATCCTGCAAAGTGATTTCGTGGCCATTTGCCATGGTATGGCAACCGAAACGCTCGCTAGCATTGGGGTGGACTTCCGTCCCGCTGCAACAGTCTGCAAATACATTGTTCCCGAGGGCTACGGTGCGAAACCGCGCCGTGACTGCACGCTTATTATCGATGAAGAACAGCTGACTGCCAGTGATGCTTCACTCTACTACGCAGCGGTCAACCAACCGTCCGGCGGAGCGCTGGAAACCACAAGCTCGCGTGCGGTAGCTGTCGTTGGCAGTGGAGTATCACTTGCTGTAGCTGAGGCACAGTGCGAGGCGGGCCTCGCGGCGGTGAGCGGTCGTGGTCTGCATGTGCGGCACGACATTGCCACGCCACAGCTACTGGAACAACGTGTGGCACACATGAGAGGCCTGCGCTCCGGTCACAAGACTCCCGCGGTGATGGCAGCCTAATGCTCGAAGCGCTTGTGTTCCTAGGAGTGGGGCTGCTGCTGCTACTGCTAGGTGCTGATGCCTTCATCGATAACGCAGTTGGACTGGCACGTAAGTGGGGTGTCTCAACACACGTTATCGGCGTGACGCTGGTCGCCTTTGCCACTAGTCTGCCGGAAGTGCTGGTCTCGCTACTAGCCGGAACACGTGGGCACAGCGACCTGGCACTGGGTAACATAGTAGGCTCAAACATGTCCAACTTTGGACTGGTTCTTGCCAGCGCCTGCTTTCTCTGTTGGTATCGCTACGGGCGCAGCATCATGCCGGCGCCCGGCATAATCACCGATAGCCAGGTGATGCTGGCGTTTGCCTTCCTGCTTTATGGTGTTGCACTGGACGGAATCGTGGCCCGTAGTGAGGGTGCGCTCCTGCTGCTGCTCTACTTCGCCTACGTGGCGTGGCTCTTCCGCCGCCCTGCTGACGATAATGCTGAGCCAGAAAGTGAAGGAAGCCTGTTACGATTGTCTATAGGCGTGGCAGCGCTGTTGATAGGTGCACACCTGACAATCGAAGGCGCAGTTTCACTTGCTGTCGGTGCTGGCATCCCGGAGCTGGTAATTGGCCTGACTGTCGTCGCAGTCGGTACTTCACTGCCAGAGCTGGCAGGTTCACTGACAGCGGCGCGCAAGGGATTCCACGATATCGCAGTCGCTAACGTTATTGGTTCCAATATCGCCAATATCGGACTGGTACTGGGGGTGTTGGCGCTGGTGTCGCCAGTCCCAGTCGGTGGCTACGTTATTTCACAGACGCTACCGCTTTTGTTACTAGCAACAATCGCAGCGTTGGGGTTGGTGAGGCTACCAATGGGTCGCGTCGCCGGTGCCGTCCTTGCCGGTTTCTTCCTGCTATTCCTGTTCGAGTTGCTGGAGAGCCTGTAATTTTAGGCTCTCGAGTCTTGCTGGAGCGGAGGCTCTTTAGCCGGGCGAGACTGACACATTATGCTCCCTCTGGTGGAGTTCAGGGTGTTGGACCACAACGCTGTCGCTCTCGGGATTGACCTGGGCGAGCTGATGGAGAATGCCGGACAGGCAGTTGCCGATACGTTGCGTGAGCGATTTCCGGACAAGCAACGCATTGTCGTGGCGTGTGGCAGTGGCAATAATGGTGGCGACGGGCTAGTCGTTGCACGATTGCTGAAGGAAGCGGGGCTGGATGTGGAAGTTGTGCTAGCTGGGGAGCCACGTTCTGAAATTGCACAGCGGGCGTGTGCACGCTGGGATGGTGAGGTGCACCCGCCGCAGGCACTTGTGAAGCTGCTTGCTGAGGCGGACGTGTCAGTAGATGCGCTCCTAGGTTCTGGGTTGCAGGGTGAGCTGCGAGAAGCATATGGCAGCATGGCCGCAGCGCTCAACGAGGGTCCACCGATACTGGCCGTGGATGTGCCTTCCGGGCTTGGACTGTCAGGATCAGTGCAGCCACAGCTTACAGTTACTTTCCACGCACTGAAGGAAGGCATGTCTGAAGCCAGCTGCGGTGAAATTGTCGTAGCTGATATCGGTTTTCCGCCTGAAGCAGAGATCTACACTGGACCGGGTGAACTGCAGCTACTGCCACCCACTGATGTCACCGCGCGTAAGGGGCAGAATGGAGTCGTTGCCTTCGTTGGCGGTGGCCCCTACACTGGTGCACCATCACTGGCCGCGATGGGAGCATATCGCATGGGTGCCGACCTGGTGCCGATGTATGTGCCTGAGAGCGCTGCCAGTGTGGTAGCACAACACGCTCCTGAGCTGATAGTGCATTCACTACCAGGTGACCACTTTGCGCCAGAGCACGTCGCAACCGTGCTCGAGGCAGAGGCGAAGGCGAACGTGCTGCTGGTAGGTCCCGGGCTGGGGCGGCATCCCGATACGATTGCAGCGGTCGACAAGCTGCTCCGCGAGTGGCAGAAACCGTGCGTGGTTGACGCTGATGGGCTGTTCAGGCTGAAGCCGGAGGCAGCACAGGGGGCATTGCTGACACCGCATGCAGGTGAGCTAGCACGACTGGCGAAGGCGGCTGACATCACTCCTGGGGATGACGGGCGGAAAGCGATAGTCAGAGAAATCGCACTCGCCTATTCCGCTACAGTTCTCGCCAAGGGGCCGGAGGATATCATTACTGATGGCACCCATACACGATGTAATCGCACCGGCCATCCACGATTGGCAGTCGGCGGTACTGGCGATGTGCTCGCAGGAATGTGTGCTGCGGCAATGGCACGTGGTCTTACGGGATTCCAGGCGGCGCGGGTTGCTGCCTGGCTACTCGGAATAGCAGGCGAGCGCGCTGCCGAAGTGCATGGTACTGGATTTTTGGCGACCGAAGTCGCTGCACAGGTGCCGTTGGTTATTCGAGAACAGTTGTCTTAGCGCCGTCGTCTTGCTGCGAGTCCCAGTGCCGTGAGGGCCACAAAAATCCCGGGTCCCGGCAATTGTGGTAAATCGTCATCGGAGGATTCCTGTACCGGAGCCGCTGCTCCGACGTTCAACATGCTCTCCTCGCTCTGGAAACTGCCGTGCCCAGTGTCGGCCTCGATGTAGTAGGGATACTGCCCTGCACCCGCTATGGTCACCTCGGCACTCCAGAAGCCGGCTGGACCCTCCTGCATCTCGAGTCTCTGTGACGCAATCAGCAGGTCGACACCATTGAGATTCGGATAGTCCACGTACGCGCGCACCTCAACCGGTGCTCCTGCTCGTGCACCGACAACTTGTATGAGGGTGGCGTGCTCGGTGTTCACGACGTCCAGGTTACGATAGATGGTTTCGCGGTTACCTAGCGCGTCGACAGCTTCCATCTCGAAAATCCACACTCCATCCTCGACAGTAGTTGAATCCCACTCTAGCGATGTGGCTCCAGTATTCAATGGCTGCTCGTCGCCTCCAGCGATGCGGTAGTGAAGCTCACTAAGTGCCGAATAGTCATTAATCGTGAAATCAATCCGTACCATTGCAGTCGCTGTTTCTGGTATTTCGCCAAGTGTAATTTCCGGCTTATGTGCATCACATTCGAAGCTGATTAGCGGTTCAACGGTCTTGAATCCCTCGTAGTCAATCGCTTGCACTTCTAAATCGTGGACTCCGTCGGATAGCATTGGAACATCAATATTGAAGCTCCCACCGCTAACAGCTATCCAGCCGCCGCCGTCAAGCCGGTACTCGATGACATAGATGCCTTCCGGGTCATTAGCAGTGACTGTGACGCTGAAACTGTCGGCTACTGGCAGCGCAGGGACTTCTCCCAGTATAATCTCAGGATAGCTCACGTCCCCTGCGTTGGCAACTGTTAGCGTCAGGCTGTCCGTGGCTGTGTTGTCATAGTTATCGCTGGCACGCACTACCAGCGTGTATTCTCCATTTTCAGTTCCAGCTACTTCAGTATTCCACTCAGCTTCCCAGCGATTGTCTGCGATATATTCCATCGGTAGCCAATCTCCTCCGTTGATACTGTAATCCACACTTGCTACATCGTCATTATCAGTGGCCAGTGCTGCAAGAGTCACGTTACCAGAAACATCACTTCCACTATCTGGTTCAAGCCATTCAACCTCAGGTGCTTCGCCATCATTCATGATGGAAATCATGCCTGTCAGTTCACGCGTTGTTCCAAATGCATTACTTATGCGCAGTAGCAGTTCGTGGTCTCCATTTGCGTAAGCGGTGGTATCTAGCTGGAGGTCAAACTCTTCTGTTCCTTCGGCTAGCAGCCACTCTCCATCATCTACTTTGTACTCAACAGAGCCAATAGTCGTACGTGGGCTGGATGCAGTACCAGTGAGGCTGGCAGTATCACTCAATTCTTCCGTTGGGAACCAGAAGTTCACGTCAGGCGGTATTGCGAAGGCAGTCTGCAACGCGTAGTCGTCAGCAGAGGCTTGTTCGTTGTTAAAGAAGGAAACAAAAATGTTCAGATTATCGTAGCTGATGTCAGAGAAGTCGTCACCATTGGAATCGGTGTGGTCACCCCCAACCCAGACAGTCTCGAGCATAACTTCCTCGTGGGAGTCCAGCTCAACCTCCTGGTCAAAAGCGTAGTCAAGGAAGCCGAAGTGGTACGGTTCGTTGTCGTAGTTATTGTATCGCGAAATTGGTTCGACAATGTACGCCCGGATGTAGCCGTCAAAGGTGGGATCACCAAAGCCTCCATCCTCGTTCCAGGTGATGTACGCCTGTACAGCTATCCTGTCATCACCCAGGTGCTGCATTGAGATGCGCAGTGAGATGTCGGTGTCAGCGCGGCTTCCACAGTTGTCGATGGCCTGCTCGTAATTGGAAGTATCAGACTGGCCTCCTTCGACTTTCTCATCGCCTCCATCAAAGTAGACTGTAGGGTATCCGGTGAAGTCGGGATAGTCACCAGCGCGGTCGTCAGCCTTGTCGTTAACATCTGTGATCAGCGCCACGAAAAAGAACTGGTCATGGTAGTACGGGTCGTCTGGGTACTCTGACTTGGGTTGCCATACCTTGTACAGGTTCTCTGCCGCGCTTGGGCAATAGACACACCAGGTGGCGGTGAACTCTTCGCCGATGACCGCGTGAGTAAAGTCTTCTACTGGCAGTTCAGCCTCACTTTCCGGCAGTATCAGAATCGCGAAACAGGCTAGCAGGCAGGCGAGGAAGGCAGTGCGCACGCTGACTTGGGTACCGTGAACCATATAAAAGTTCTTCGAACACATGTGGACCCTTATAACAGCGAAAACCCACACCCGTACCCCCTATGAAACGTGCTTGTGAGGGTTTACGAATAGCACTGACAAAACCCTAAACCCACCCGGTACTGCGACCCCAATGCGCCCACGGTCGTTCCTGCTGGTATAGTGATTAGACTTCCATTTCACCTTCG
>NYZZ01000031.1 GCA_002687355.1 Methanobacteriota archaeon | reverse complement strand
CGATCAAGGGCCCTGAAGTAATGTCGAAGTGGGTTGGTGAGTCTGAGAAGCGGTTGCGCGAAGTCTTTCGCAAGGCGAAGCAGGTAGCCCCCTGCATAGTGTTCTTGGATGAACTGGACGCACTGGCCCCGGCGCGTGGTGGCGGCGGCGACAGTCATGTCAGTGATCGGCTAGTGGACCAGCTGCTAACTAGCATGGATGGGCTGGAGAATCTGGAAGGCGTCGTTGTTATCGGCGCTACTAATCGCCCCGAAATCATCGATCCTGCACTTCTGCGCCCCGGGCGTTTCGACCGGTTGCTGCTGGTACATGCGCCAGATAGGGATGCCCGCCAAGCTATTCTGGAAATCCACACTGCCAAAATGCCATTGGCGAAGGTCGACCTGAAGCGACTAGCTAAGCAGACCGACGGCTACTCGGGGGCGGACTTGGATGGCATCGTGCGCGAGGCAGCGATGCTGGCGCTGCGCGAGGACCCGGAAGCGAATCAAGTGTCGCATGCACAGTTCGCGGAGGCGCTGGAGGTTGTACCCCCCTCGATAACTGACGATACGGTCAAATACTACGAACAGCTCGGACGACAACTCATGAAGCGGGGCCGGAACTCTGGACGCCGCAGCGAGGACGATCTTTACACCTAGCCATGGAAATCAGGTTGAGCGACTTTCAGGGAAAGGAAATCACCACTTTCACTGGCGAGCGGCTGGGACGTATCAGGGACTTGATTCTGGAATCAACTACTGGAGAGCTCCAGATGCTCCTCATAGATTCTGACGGTTTCGCTCCGGATGGCCATGAACTGGATGATGAGGGACTACTGAATATTTCCTTTGATGCAGTGCGATCAGTCAAGGATATGGTTATGGTACAGCTGTGAATTTCGACCGAATGACTGCAAGTCTCTACTTCCTGCTAGTGCCCTTGGCACTCGCATTCTGGGTTGGCTGGAGCTATCGTTTTGGAGTTTGGAATGACATTGGCCTCTATGCCGTGTTAGTAGTGATGCTTGGCTTTGGCCTGCTCGGCAGCTACGTCTACGGGCGCGCGCGTCAGTCTTAAATAGGTCCGGTTTCTCCGCCGCCGTCCTCGATAGGAGTCGTGCTATTATCGACGATAGATAACGCCTTTCGGGTGCTTTAAAAATGGATGGAATCACTACTTTCTGGGTTGGCGCTTGGGTGCTGGCGCTCGTTTTCGCCTTCTACCGGCTGAGGTGGGTTGAGGCGCAGAATCAAGGCACCGCCGAGATGGTAACTATCGCTGGTCACATTCGCGAGGGCGCTATGGCATTTCTGCGCCGTGAATACCGCGTGCTGGCGCTGTTCGTCGCGCTGGTTGCTATGCTGCTCGCATTGGGATATCGCGGTGAAGAGCGCCTAATCGCTGTTTCGTTCGTCGCTGGCGCTCTTTGCTCGGGACTGGCGGGTTTCATCGGCATGTGGGCTGCCACTGCCTCTAACTCGCGTACGACCCACGCCGCGCGTAGCTCCCTCAATTCCGCGCTGGGCGTTGCCTTCTCCGGTGGTTCGGTAATGGGTCTCTCAGTAGCGGGGCTTGGTGTGATGGGCCTTAGCCTCCTTTTCATGCTCTATGACCAACGTATTGGTTCGGATGACCCTGACCATTTGGTGCAGGTGATGACCATCATGGCTGGTTTTTCACTTGGAGCTTCTTCCATCGCGCTCTTTGCGCGCGTAGGCGGTGGCATTTACACCAAGGCGGCTGATGTCGGTGCTGATTTGGTTGGCAAGGTTGAGGCAGGCATCCCAGAGGATGACCCGCGCAACCCCGCTACCATCGCCGATAATGTTGGAGACAACGTCGGTGACGTCGCCGGAATGGGCGCGGACCTGTTCGAGTCTTTTGTTGGCGTTATTATCGGTGCAATGGTGCTAGCAGCAGCGCATGATTCCATACCTCTGGTGCGGTTACCACTAACGCTCGCCGCGGCGGGCATTTTCGCCTCGATTGCTGGCACATTCCTGGTCCGTACCAAAGAGGGTGGCGATCCGCAGACAGCGCTTAATCAGGGTCATTTCGGCGCTGCGGGGCTCATGTTAGTTGCAAGCTGGTTCATCATCAACGAAATTATTGGTACAGGAATCGCATGGGATGGTGTTAGCGGCGATCTCCTCACCTCCCGGGAGCTTTTCATCGCCACCGTCATTGGCTTGCTGACCGGGATTCTCATAGGATTGCTGGCAGAATACTTCACTGCCGAGTCGCGAGGACCGGCACAGTCTATAGCGCAGGCCTCCGAAACTGGGCCCGCTACCAACATAATCACTGGATTGGCTGTAGGGTTGTTCTCGACTGCGCTTCCTATAGTGGTAATCGCCGTAGCAATGGTGCTCTCTTTCGCTATGGCTGGCCTTTACGGCATTGCGCTGGCGGCGCTGGGGATGCTCGCAACCATTGGCATCCAGCTCGCTGTCGATGCTTATGGACCGATTGCTGATAATGCCGGCGGCATCGCCGAGATGGCGCAATTACCGCCTGAAGTGCGGCAGCGCACTGACAAGTTAGATGCAGTTGGAAACACCACCGCCGCTATCGGTAAAGGTTTTGCTATTGGCAGTGCGGCACTTACAGCTCTAGTACTTTTCAGCGCCTACACTACCAAGGCAGGCATTGTATCGATCAACTTGCTTGAACCATCCATACTGGCCGGCGTCTTTATCGGCGCGATGCTGCCCTTCCTGTTTGCCGCGCTGGCGATGCAGGCGGTCGGAGACGCCGCCTTTAGCATGATTGAAGAAGTGCGCCGCCAGTTTCGTGAAATCGAGGGGCTGCTGGAGGGCAAGGCGGAAGCAGATTACGCACGTTGTGTTGATATCTCCACTGCGGCCGCTATCCGGCGTATGGTGCTGCCGGGGCTGCTGGCGACCGCAACCCCTGTAGTTTTCGGTTTGTTGCTGCCGCTACACCCTGCAATAACGCCAGTGCAGGGTGCGGAGACACTCGCCGGCGTGCTGGTGGGAGTCACTGTCTCTGGTGTGCTGATGGCCATTTTCATGGCTAACGCCGGTGGAGCGTGGGATAATGCTAAGAAGTATATCGAGGCGGGTGCGCATGGCGGCAAGGGTTCTGAGGCGCATAAAGCGTCGGTCGTAGGTGATACGGTTGGCGATCCCTTCAAAGACACTGCTGGACCAAGCCTGAATATACTCATCAAGTTGATGTCAGTGGTGTCGCTGGTAATCGCACCGCTAATGGTATGAGCCCCCCCTGCTGTCGTGAGGTCTGAATGTACTATATCCATACTCGGGAAGACATGGTCCGCATCCCTCCTGACCGATTGGGAGAAGATTTGACCAAGTTGACTCTAGAGCTGGCGCGCCAGGTTTTTGAAGGGCGTATGGGGCCGGACCAGAAATTAGTCGTGCTAATTACCAAGCTCAAGTTGAATGGCGCCAGTCGCGTGGTCCACGGCGACGGTGCAGTATACCAGCCTGTAAAGATGCAGATGCTGCTTTTCGATATTCGGATGCAGGAGGTTATTGAGGGGCTAGTCGACCAGATAGTTGACTACGGTGCTTTCGTCCGGTTCGGACCACTCGACGGGTTGTTACACGTTTCACAAATACTCGACGATCATATTGACCCTGATGTGGGAGGCCAGCGCATGATTGGCAAGGAGACCAAGCGCGAGATGCGCGTGGGCGATCGCCTCCGCAGCCGTATTGTGACTATTTCGCTCAATGAGGTTTCGCCACGTGAGTCTAAGATTGGCCTTACAATGCGGCAGCCCGGCCTAGGCAAGCTGGAGTGGATTGATGAAGACAATGCCCAAGAGGTGGATGCCTGATGTTTGCGTGTAAGGAGTGTCACCAGATTTTGGAGCAGAAGGACAAGCACAACTGCCCGTCCGGCATCCGCGAACCGACTATCTCGCGCGAGTGGCAGGGCTTTGTCGAAGTTATAGACCCAGCCAAGTCACAACTAGCGCAGGAGCTTGACATTCGCACACCCGGGCGCTATGCCTTGCGCATACGCTGATGTATCGCATGCCTTCAGGGATGGCAGACGAACTTTCGCACCCCATGGGGACACTGTACCCCATACCTCCGCAGTCACTGCGCAGGAGCCGTTGCGTCGCTACTATCGGCGACCGAACCACATTGGCGGTCGCACAGCATGTATGCCAGCCCCACCTCGCTATAGTAGACTTCAAGACACGGAGGCACACTCCAGTTTCTACCAGTGAACGCGTAGCCCTCGAATCCATTTGTGCTCAGCGTGTGCTATGTGTCAATAATCCTGCAGGCGGAATCACGCGCGAACTTTGGGACGCTGTAGCGTCGACTGCGGAACAGCGTACACGCACCCGTATTGAGGTCAATGGTGAAGAGGATTTAGCAACTCTCGCCGTGCTGGCGCTCTGCCCTGACGGCACCGAAGTGCTTTATGGGCAGCCCGGGCAGGGGGTCGTACACTTGACCTTGGACCAGGCCTCGCGCCGGCGAGCACAGGGTTGCTTGGACCGCATGCAGGAGACCTAAAATGGAATTGCAGATAACCCAGAACACCGACAATTCGCTCCTCGGGCGTCAGGAGCTACAACTTCGCATCGCGCACGATGGCGTTGCCACCCCCAAACGCATGGAAGTGCGCAAGGAAGTCGCAAAGCAGATGAAAGCGAAGGCAGAGCTGGTAATCATTGACCATTTGCGCAACCGCTACGGCCGTTCCGAGACAACTGGCTACGCCAAAGTCTATGCAGACATGCCAACGCTCAAGACAATCGAGACTCGCCCTATCTTGGCGCGGCATGGCCTTGCCGGCGATGTGGTTCCCGCTGCGAAGGCTGGAAAGGAGAAGCCGCCGGTGAAAACCAAGAGCGAGGAGAAAGCGCCCGCGGAAGCCGATACAGAAGCAGAACCCGCCGAGGCTGACACTGATAAAGATGCTGAAGTCGACGACGCCGACGCGAAAACCCCTGCCAAGGCCGCTGCTAAGGCCACTGCCGAGGATAAGTAATGGGTAAAATCGAGCACTACAAGGTTGATGGTGGCAAACTGGTACGCGAGCGGCAGTACTGTCCTGAATGTGGTCCTGGCACTTTTATGGCGCACCATGTCGACCGCAAATCTTGCGGCCGCTGCGGCCATACGGTATCTGCCACTGCTGACAGCAGCGACTAACTGGGCCCGTAGTGTAGCCTGGAATCACCGTAGCCTCCGGAGCTTCAGACTCGGGTTCGAATCCCGGCGGGCCCGCCAGCTCAATTTCCAGTTAGCGCACCCAAATTTCCGCGAAACATCCAGAGTACTAGCAGTACCCCCAACAGTAGCATTCCCTGCGAGACGATTGCCAGTAGTTTGAAGAGCCGCTCGCGTCCCGCAGGGTCATCGAGTTGTGCTTGCAACCACTCTATGGGCGGGACGCCCATCACGCTTTGATGCGCTTGAGCCTGAAAATGTTTTCGCGCTCAAGCTCTTCGAGCCGGAGAGTGATGTAGCTCGCGATTTCCTCTAGCTGTGGGATAACCTTGAACTCTAACGCGTTGACACGTCGCTTGGTCGCCTCGATTTCGTCGAGCAGCTTCTTCATTGTCGTCTCCAGCTCGGCGGCCTCCATGATTTTCGCAGCCAATTGCTCAAAGGCGTGTACCGCCTCATCGACTCGCACTGAAGTGCCGATAAGCCCGTAGCCTCGCTCCTCAACCGATTTCTGGATTTGCGAGACTTCGATTCCGGGAACAACGACGCCCATAATATTGCGCTGTGTCAGGACGACCTCGGGCGGCGTACGGACGCAGTTAGCGGCCGAACTCAAGGCGCTCTTGCCATCGGCGGCCATTGCGACTGCCAGCCTCTCGATCGCCTCGCCGTAGAGTCCAGAGAGCTGCGCACGCATATCCTTCACCTTGGGTAGCAGCTCGAAGAACTCCATTATCAGGCCATCGCGTTTCATCTTCAGCAGTTTGTGGCCGCTGATGGATAGCTTGATACGTCTCCGCGTCGCAATCAGTTCGGACCGCGTCGGCTTGACGTCCGCGATGCTCACTTGTCCCTGTACGCCGGGTGGTATTTCTCCAGCGTCTTGCGGTCAATCCTAGTCAGCGCCGATT
>NYZZ01000030.1 GCA_002687355.1 Methanobacteriota archaeon | reverse complement strand
GGTAGCAGGTGATACATCGGCGAAAGCGAAACCAGCCGCCAAGAAGGAAATCAGGTTCAAACCGCGCTCCGGCACCAAGTTCACGTCGCGTGCAGCTACAGCTCCTGAGCCGGAGGAACCGGCCGCGAAAGCAGAAGAAGTGGCTGCGGAAGTGCCCATCTCAGGAGATACATCGCCAAGTATCGGCTCTCGCATTACAGGTGGTGCGCGCAACGCCGGCTCGCGCACTAAAGGCGCTATCGGTAGCGGCGCTTCCGCCGTTGGGCGGGGAGCGCGTGGTGCCGGCTCGGCCGTAGGCCGCGGCGTGCGTTCGACGGGTTCTGCCATTGGCAGCGGCGCCTCGAAAGTCGCTGGCCTGTTTAGGCGGGGCGACAAGAAACCCGCGGCAAAGAAGGCGCCTGCGAAGAAGAAGGCGGTGAAACCAGACTATAGTGGGATGAAGGTCGCTCAACTCAAGGCAGAGTTGAAGAAGAAGGGATTGTCCTTTTCGGGAAAGAAGGCTGACCTAGTCAAGCGGCTTCAGAAAGCCTAGCGGTGGGTAATAATGCTTACTAGATCGCCGTCAGCGACTACGTGAGCCAATCCTACGGTCTGCCCTGGAAATTTGGCTGAATCGCCCCACACCAGCGCGTAACGGAATTTACGGAGAAAGTCGCGGTGCAGAGCATTGCAGATTTCCGTCACGGTTGTACCGCGTCGCACTACTAGAGGCTCTTCCAAATCCGCTGATTGTCCTTGGGGTTTCATGAAGACTGATATGAAATCAAGCCGCTCGTAAATCGCATCGCGCAATGCATCTAGTCCTTGGCCTGTCGGTGGTGCAATTTCGATTGCGTTGGGGCAGAGCTCCCGTGCTTGCGCTAGTTGTGTCTTGCTGGCGAGGTCAATCTTGGTCAGTACCGTCAGCGATGGTGGGTAGACGCGCGTTCCCGCCAATAGGTCAACTAGTAAGTCCAAGTTGAACTGCTCGCGCAATACAATCTGTGCATTGACCACACCATACTCGCGCGCGACCGCCTTGATGGCTTCTTCCTCCAGCTCCTGAGAGACGGTGGAAATGATCTCGATACCGCCCCGCGAGGTGCGTGCAATTGCACCATTAGGTCGACGCCCATCGAGCCGCAACCCTGCATCCTCCAGCTCCTGTAGGATGACCCGTGACGCTGGTTCGGAAGCATCGACCAAGTGAAGCACTAAGTCGGCGGCGCGGATGACTGAGAGCACCTCGCGTCCGCGACCAGCGCCGCGCGCAGCTCCCGCGATGAGCCCAGGCAGGTCCAGCATCTGGATGCGTGCTTGCCGGTACTGCAGTACGCCGGGGATAACGTCTAGCGTCGTGAAGGCGTAGGCGGCAGTCTCACTCTCCGCAGCGGTGACTGAGTTTAGTAGCGTTGACTTGCCGACACTCGGCAGTCCCACTATGGCCACTGTCGCATCGCCAGCCTTGCGCACACCGTAGCCGCTACCCTTGGGACCGGAAGACTGTGCCACAACTTGCTCACGTAGTTGGGCCAGTTTCGCTTTCAGCTTGCCGATGTGGTGCTGCGTCACTTTATTGTACTTGGTGCTAGAGATTTCTTCCTCGATTTCGGCAATCCGGTCGGTGAGGGACACGTTCCGCGGCAGAAAGGAGATGTTATGAAGCCGCTGGTGGGCCCGGCCAGATTCGAACTGGCGACCTTCGCCATGTGAAGGCGACGTCATAGCCAACTAGACCACGGGCCCGCGGCGCGCACCGCAGGTGGTAACTATTTGTGGGTTGCGTTTCACCCGCTGTGGTCGTCAAGGCAAAGCGGGGTCGTCGCCGATATATCCAGCTGCGCACCGAGCCTGTTCTTGGTCGCCGCAAGCTGGAGAAATTGCTGGCAAGTCATCTGTTAGATTTCCGCATCATTCGTTGTGCCGAGGGTGAAGCTGTGGTACGCGTACCGCACGCCGGTGTGATGGCGGCGCGCAGAGCGTTGAATGGTAACATTGGTGCCGGCATTACTAGTGAGACGTTGGCAACGAGCGGCACGCTCAAGGGATTGCAACGGCGGCTCGCTGGGCGAAAGTAATTAGCTGCTTGCTGACTCCGGACTCGATGCAGGTTGCTGCGACATGTCCGAAATGCGGTTCCGGGTCTCTGCTAGAAGTGAGCTCGGTCGAACAGTCTGAGTATGTCAGCTGCCCCGACTGCAGCCACCGTTTTCTGCGAGAGCCAACTGGCGGCGACGCTCCAGATGGGGTGACGGGTACAGGCTCCGAACCGTATGATGAGAATGAGCTGGACTGGGGCGATGCTGGAGAGGGGGATGACTATGTCGTTCTTTACCCCACAACTAACCGGCCGCAGATTGCGGGGTTGATGCTGTTGCTGGCGGCGCTGCTGATGCTGACAACAGTAGTACTGATGAATGGAACGCTGGGCGATGCGGCTAGGGTCGAGGGCACCACAGCCAAGGCTAACCAGATGATGGAGCAGACCGGCATGCAGTCTGAGGAGGAAATCGATGAGACGTTTGTCCGTTCCGTACTCCGCGCTGGCATCATTTGGGAGCTGTTTTGCACAGTCTTGGCGACCGCTGGTGGAGTGCTGGTATTGATGCGGCAGAACTACACTCTGGTGCTGGCGGGCTGCGCGGCGGCCATCGTGGGGATGGGGACTTTTATGCTTGCAACGCTCTTCGGCGCAATCGCGCTCTACCTAGTCCTCCAGTCACGCCCTGAGTTCGGTATAGTCGAGGAAGAGAGCTGGTAGGGTGCTGCCTGGAATCCTGGAGCATTTCGGCATCGCCGAGCTTTATCCGCCGCAGGAAGAAGCCATTACTTCTGTCGAGCGCGACGAATCGGTACTGCTTGCAGTTCCCACTGCAGCTGGCAAGACGCTAGTCGCCTACCTAGCTCTACTACGTGCTGTTGCCGCCGGCCGACGAGGAATGTACCTCGTCCCGCTGCGCGCGCTGGCATGGGAGAAGGTCGAGGAGTTACATGCGCTCACAGCAGCGATGCTGCCGCAGGCCCGTGTAGGCGTCAGCGTCGGGGATTACGACCGTACGCGCGGCCTCAGTAACTGTGACATCATTGTTGCTACCAGCGAGCGTGCTGACTCGCTGCTGCGTCATTCGCCTGATTGGCTGCCACAAGTGGGCTGCCTTGTTGCGGACGAAGTTCATTTGCTCAATGACTCGGGACGCGGACCAACACTGGAAGTAACGCTGACCCGCTTTCGCGAGCTGGTGCCAAAACTACAGATTGTCGCGCTCTCAGCAACAGTCTCCAACGCGGCCGAAATCGCCGACTGGCTCGGTGCGACGCTAGTGAGCAGCGATTTTCGTCCTGTCCCGCTTGCCCGTGGCATCTACACCGATACGCTACTTGAGTGGGAAGCGGCCGCGAAGCAGGTACTGCCGCGCGCTGGTGCCGAGGGGTTGGTACAGCAGCGTTTGCCCGACCAGTCGCTAGTCTTTGTGGCTACTCGTCGCGGTGCCGAGGCGCAGGCGAAACGATTGGCGCCGATTATCGACTCGGCATTGTCGTCTGCAGAGCGCGAGGCACTGGCAGAAGCGGCTGACATGCTCGAGGCGGGCGCCGACGAGGCGACCAGCTTTGACCACGGGCTGGCGCAGTTGTTGCGACGTGGCGTCGCTTTCCATCACGCCGGACTGACTAACCGACACCGCAAATTGGTGGAGACGCAGTTCAGGGAGCGACGACTGAAGGCACTGGTCGCGACGCCGACGCTCGCCGCTGGAGTGAATTTGCCAGCGCGTCGTGTAATTGTGCGCGATCTGAAGCGATGGGAATCGTCGTTCCAGTCCAACCAGCCGTTGCCCATACTGGAGGTGCACCAGATGCTGGGTCGCGCCGGCCGTCCGGGCTACGACGCTGAAGGTGAGGGTGTGCTGATGGCAAAGGACATCGCTCAGGCCGAGGAGGCCGAGGCAGTCTACTTTCGCGGCGAGCCGGAACCGGTGGTGTCACGGTTGGGGGCCGAGCCGGCGCTGCGCACTCACTTGCTGGCCCTGATTGCTGCGGGTGCGGTGAGTGACCGCGAGGCGCTGCACGGTTTCTTGGACCGTACGCTCTTCGGCGCACAGGGCGAGCTGTGGCGCACACAGCATCGACTGAATCGCGTAATTGACTTCCTGCGCGAGGAAGGACTCATCACAGTGTCTGGCGCCGAACCGGGCGAGTTCGCCCCCGCCAATGAGTCGCAGCACGAGGAATTCACAGCGACGGATTTCGGCCGAAGGGTCGCACAGCTCTATGTCGACCCGCTCACGGGAGTCACTATGCGACGCGCACTTGAGTCTGGCGTGCCACCTAACCCACTAGGGCTGCTACACATGGTAGCGCGGACGCCCGACATCCATTCTCTCTACGTGCGTAAGAAAGAGATGGAAAAGTATCTGGTGCGGATGATGAACGCTGAAGATGAGTTGATGCTCCCCACACCTGACGATCAGGTCGAAATGGAGTTTTACCTATGGGATCTGAAGACTGCGCTGCTGCTGCAGGACTGGACTGAGGAGATGCCAGAGGAGCAAATGCTCAAGCGCTACTCAACCACGCCGGGCGATATCCGTGCCAAGGTTGACGTCGCTGAGTGGCTGCTCTACGCGGCAGGCGAGTTGGCGCGGCTGCTTGCTCCCAAAGTGGTTGCGGAGCTGGAGCAACTGCGTATACGTATCACTCATGGGGTGCGGCGCGAACTGCTACCGCTTCTCGCGCTGCCAGGGGTGGGTCGTATCCGGGGGCGAGCGCTCTTCAACCATGGCTTTGCGGCTCCGAATGCATTCGCGAATGCCACCGAGACGGAGCTAGCGAGGGTGCCCGGCATAGGCACCCTGCTGGCACAGCAGCTGGCAGGTCGACGCGAGCCAGAGCAGACAACGCTCTAAAGGGGGGACAGCGTTCCGGACGCGATGGTACGGCTAATAGATGACCAGCCAGACGCATTTGCTTACCGCTCGTTTGGACGGCGGGTGTTCTTCACCGGCCTGTTCATCGCCATGATTTATGCTGCGGCCGGGACCATCGTGCTGCAGGAATCCGAAGCGATTATGCGCCAAACTGGGATGGATTCCGAAGGTATTGAGGGGCAGGTGACGGGAGCGGTAGTATTCGTGATGATTGTTTTTGTGCCACTCGCCGCGAGCATGCTGATGCTAGTGAATTTCCTGAATCGCAGCTTTCGCAAACTAGAGGTTGAGCAGGGATTACCACTGACGATGCTAACCGTTTCACGCCTGGTGTTCATTGCCGCCATTATTGTGGCCCTCGCGCCTCTGGGGCTAGCAATCGATGCACCCATAACGGCAATCAAATTCTACCAGAACCAGTTCATGCCGTGGTTCTTCACGCTAGTTGGGATTGGACTGGCGTTGGTTCTACTGGCGCCGGTGCGACAACTGCAACTGCGCACCCGCAAGTTGCTCTGGACACCGATGCTAGGAGGAATGTTCGCCGCAGGGTATCTGGTCTGGATGGCGCACTCACCTGCATGGGATATCTCGGTCTTCCAGCTCTCACATGAAAATTTGGACACCGTGAAGGAGTTTCGTACTAGTTTCACATCTACGATGCTCACTTGTACCGTCGCCATCTTGCTCTGCTGTTGGACTGTCAAGCGTAACGCCGCTTCAATTTTGGCGCGTCAGAAGAAACACTTTCTCACGCAGGTGGGACGCTGAGCCAGCCTTGGAGTGAGAAGTACCGCCCTGAAACTTTGGTTGACGTCAGGGGCAACCCGCATGTTGTGACTCAACTGCGCGCCTGGGGCTCGGCGTGGGAGCACGGCATCCCAGAGCAGCGCGGCGTGATTTTAGCAGGTCCGGCTGGCTGCGGCAAGACATCAGCCGCACTGGCACTCGCAGGTGAGATGGGGTGGGAAGTAGTCGAGCTGAACGCCTCCGACGCGCGCTCGGGACCGGTCATCGAAGGTGTCGCCTTGCGAGCGGGCTTGTTCGAAGGATTCGCTGCTGACGGCGCTGCACCACGCACTAAGCTGATTTTACTTGACGAGGCCGACAACCTTTACGAGCGACCAGAGCAGTCTACCTCGAAGGTGAAGGATTTCAGCGACCGTGGCGGCCGTAAGGCAGTTATGCGCACGCTACGCGAAACACGGCAGCCCGTCATCCTAACGGTCAACGATCTTTATGCGCTCACCAAGGGCAGTGGTGGTGCGTTCCGACGACTGGCACAGACCATCAAGTTCCAGCAGCTCCCCGCTGCCATAATTCGTGAAGTGCTGAATACAGTGGCGGTGGCCGAGAGCATTGAAATCGAGCCGGCAGTAGTACAGCGACTGGCAGAGAATGCCCATGGCGATTTACGCGGTGCAATCAATGACTTGCAGTCCCTGGCTGAGGGTGGTTTGACGGTCGATGACGAACAGGTCGATGCACTTGGTGTCCGCGACCGCAAAGCGGAGATGTTCGCTACACTACGCGCGATTTTTGAGGGGGACGATTATGACGGACCGCGTAAGGCTGTTTTCGACCTGCACGAGCCGCCCGGAGAAATCGCGACGTGGGTCAGCGACAACCTGCCGCTGACATACCGCCAGCCGAACGATTTGGAGCGCGCCTATAGCCGGGTCGCACACGCCGACGTGCTGCTGGCCCGCACTCGCCGTCAACAGAATTTCAGCCTGTGGGGTTACGCCAGCGAGCTGCTCAGTAGTGGCGTTGCTCTCTCTCGCCGCCATCACCCGTCGGGTGCGCGGTTGCAGTTCCCATCATGGATTCGTAAGATGGGTGCCTCTCGTGGGACGCGTGCCGCACGTGATTCGCTTGCTGCCAAGGTAGGCGCGGCAGTACACATCTCGAAGCGACAGGCAAAGTTGGAGCAACTAGCCGTTGTGGCGTCTAGTTGCCATGGCAATGCGAAATATGCAGCGAGAATTGCTGGCAAACTGGAGTTGACCGAAGCAGAGCTAGCACAGTTACTCAGTACGAATACCAAAGATAGTGCAGTCAAAGCAGTCATGAAAGCATCTCAGGAATTCCGCCAAGAGAGAGATGTCGTTACCCTCAAGATGCCTCCTTCAACCAAAAAAACCGCTCGCACTGCCGAGGCTAAGGTCGAAGAGGTGGAACCGGCAAAGCCTGACGTGGCAGCCGACAAGGGTCAGAAAAGTCTGTTTGATTTCTAGAAATCACCCAGTTGTGTCTGTGACTTTGTCCCGAACCGACTTACACCAATGCCAAGCAGTCGTACAGCCTGTCCATCCCAGTTGCGGTCGAGCAGTGTTGTCGCCGTGCGCAGGAGGTCCTTAGCTGCAGCGATTTCACTGGGGAGCGTGCGCTGTCGGGTAATTGTTGTGAAATCGCTCCAGCGCAGTTTCAGCGTCACTGTGCGGCCGGTACGACTAGAGTTGGAAAGTTCAGTGGAGACCTGCTCGCACAGCTCGGCTAGCGCAGTCAGCAGCTGCTCTCGTTCTGTGACGTCTTTGGGAAAAGTGTGTTCGGTTGAAATTTGCTTGCGCTCCCATGGACTAGGATCGACGGGTCTCGTGTCAACACCCTGTGCTAGTTCTTGCAGTACTACGGCGTAGTTGCCGAAAGCAGGCTGCAATGCTTGAATGTCCACTCTGACCAAATCGCTGCAGGTCTCGATTCCGAGCTCCGCCAACGCAGCACCTGTTTTTGGGCCGATACCATATAGTCGCCGGACTGGAAGAGGAGCCAGGAATTCAGCCTCATTGCCGGGTGACACGATGGTGCAACCCTCCGGCTTGTCGAAATCACTCGCTACTTTTGCAACAAGTTTACTCGTCGCCAATCCAACTGATGCCGGCAGCTTTGTTTCGCTCGAGATGTATTTGCGGAGTCGTGGTACTATCTCCTCCGGCGCTTCCTCACCACCTAGGTCGACGAATGCCTCGTCGACTGAGAGTGGCTCGAGTGGACCGAATTCCGACAATCGACGCATGACCTCACGCGAGCACGCCTCGATACGTGACCAGTCGGCTTTGGCAAATTTCAGTTCAGGACAACGTCGCTGTGCCTGTGTCGCTGGCATCGCGGAATGAACGCCGTGTTGCCGGGCCTCGTAACTGGCAGACGCAACAACGCCTCGCGTTCCTGGTTTGCCGCCGATGGCGAGCGGCACTCCGCAGTCCTCCGGGTGGTCAAGTAAGTACACATTGACGAAGAACGCGTCCATGTCAAGGTGCAGGATTGCGCGCGGCCATTCCATGACTGCTGATGGGCGCCTGCGCATTACCTTTAACCCCCCTGACTGTCGGCGAGCGATGGAACTGGACCCGTGGGCCAGCGACCGAATCAAGGACTATGCGCGGCTGCGCGACCAGTTCGGGCTCGGGACGCTGACTCCTGACGCTGGAGGGTTGCCCGAAGGACGGCTTTTTCGTCGCAGTATTGTGTTCGCGCACCGTGGCTGGGACTTGTTCGGTCGCGCGCTTGCTGACGGGAAACCAACAGCGCTGATGACTGGACTGATGCCATCGGGGAAGATGCATTTTGGCCATAAGATGCTACTCGATCAGGTCATTGCCTACCAGCGACTCGGCACCGACGTTTTCATCGCGGTCGCCGATTTGGAAGCAGCAGCAACGCGCAACGTTCCGCTCGACGAGTGTCGCGAATTTGCAGTTGAAGAATACTTGCGCCACTACATCGCACTTGGGCTTGAACCGTGCCAGTTCTACTTCCAGTCGGAGCGACTACAGGTACAGCGGCTGGCGCACCAGCTCTCGCACAAGGTCAACTGGTCCAAGTTAGAGGCGCTCTACGGCTTCAGCAGCTCGACAAGCCTCGCTCATGCCAATGCTCCGCTGGTGCAGGCAGGCGATATCCTGCATCCACAGCTTGAGGAGTTTGGTGGCCCACGCCCAACACTGGTGCCTGTTGGAGTTGACCAGGATCCACACCTGCGGCTGACGCGTGATCTCGCAGCGGCGATGCGTATGGTGCGCTGCCGACAGGCAAAGGATGGCCGCGTCGGTGCCTTCGCACCTCCTGCAGATGGCGTTGAGAAGCTGCTGAAGGACGCCAGCAAGCTATGCCGCAAACTTGGTTTCAAGAAACAGGAACTGAACGTCAATTACGGTGCACTTTACCTCGATGATGCAGGGGCTGCCGATGTTGAATATATCGACGCCGCGCTGGCACATGTCGACGCATCGCATGGTGGTTTCGGCTTCGTGTCGCCCTCGAGCACCTACCATCGCTTAATGCTCGGCCTCACAGGCGGTAAGATGGCGTCCTCCGAGCCTGACACAGCCATCTTCCTCGCCGATTCTTCGAGCGAGGCGAAGCGTAAGGTGAAGCGGGCGCAGACTACTGGTGGCCAGACAGTCGAGGAACATCGTAAGACAGGGGGCACACCGTTGGAATGTCCGGTTTTCGAGCTATATGCCTACCACTTGATGGATGACGATTCCCGCCTCAAGGAAATCCACGACGGCTGCGCTGACGGCAGCTGGTTCTGCGGCGAGTGCAAGGTGCTTGCAGGTGACCTTCTGGGCGAATTCCTAGAGGGACATCAGTCACACCTGGCAGAGGCAAATACAAAGGCGTTCGCAGTTTAAATATCCGTCGTTAGAAAGCCCAGCTGCGTTCTGCGGTCATTTCACGACCTAGGATTTCCGGCATCTTGGTCATCATTGTTGCTTCCATAGCTTCCATAGACACATCATGGCCGAGCGTCACCAGCGACGTATGCCGTCCAGCAGGTAGACCGCATCCTTCCACCGCCTGTAGCCGGTCTCCTGGCGTTGCCAGATTGACGTCGAAACCATGGCGCGAGACCCACTGGCTGAATTGCAGTCCGATACTGCCAATCTTTAGTCCATCAAGCCAGATTCCCATCATGGCTGGATTACGCTTTGCCTTGACTCCAAAGCTAGCAAGCGACTGAATAATCCACTCCTCGATTAGTGTGATAACTTTGCGTACAGATTCTTCGTGCCAGTGAAAGATTGGATAGCCCACCAATTGTCCAGGTCCGTGCCAGGTAATGCCCCCGCCGCGGTCGACTTCGCGTGATGCGTAGCCGTCTGGCGCGAAAATACCGTCTATTTTTGCGCGGCGACCGACGGTAATGACCTCCGGATGCTCGACGAAAATCAGCGTGTCCGGAATCTCGCCAGCAATGCGCTGCCGTTGCATCTCCTGCATCACTGCGTCCACCTCAGCGTGTGTGCGGCGTCCGGCGCGCAGCAGTGTTACCGGCAATAGTTGTGTCCGCGATTCTAGTACTGTCACTCCGCTCATTTGGCAACGTGGATTGCGTGTCCCAGCCCTGCCAGTGCAGCCTCGGCGAATGCCTCCGTCAGGGTGGGGTGAACGTGGATGGTTCCAGCAATATCCTCCAGCCGTGCACTCATCTCGAGCGCATGTGCAAATTCTCCGCTCAGCTCAGCGACGTGTGCGCCAACCGCGTGGATACCGATGATGACATTGTCGTCGCGACGGGCTGTTATGCGTACGAAGCCGCCATCTGTACCAGCTTGCATCGCCAGCGCACGTCCGCTAGCTGCGAACGGGAATTTCCCTACGGTTGTGGCAATGCCTGCCTCCTTGGCTTCATCTGGCGTCAGGCCGACGCCGATGATTTCCGGTTCTGTGAAGCAGACGGCTGGGATACCAACCGGGTCAAACTCGCGGCGATGACCTGCAATGATTTCGGCGACCATCTCACCCTGTGCTGAGGCTTTGTGTGCCAGCATTGGCTCGCCAACCAAGTCACCAATAGCCCAGACGTTGCGCATTGAAGTCCGACAGCGTGTGTCAACTTTGACGAATGGGCCGTCCAGGTCAATCGCCATGTTCTCTAGTCCCCAGCCTTCGGTGCAGGGACGGCGGCCAACAGCCACCAGCACACGCTCTCCCTTCGCTTTCTGCGCCTTGCCGTCAGCATCGGTAAATCCGACTGTCGTCGTCTTGCCACGAGTCTTCGCCTCTGTCGCTCTGGCGCTCAGGTGCATTGGCACCTTGTGCTTACGCAGCCACATTGAAATCGGCCGCACTAATTCTGCGTCATAGAGCGGTAGTATGTGATCAAGCGCCTCGATAAACTCGACCTGGCAGCCGAGCTTTCGATAGGCTATTCCCAGTTCAAGACCGATGTATCCGGCGCCAATTACGACTAGTCGCTCTGGCAGTTCTCCCAGTTCGAGCGCTTCGGTTGAAGAGATAATGTTGCCGCCAAATGGCATGAATGATAATTCAGTCGCTCTGGAACCGGTTGCTAGGACAACATGCTCCGCTGTTATTTTCACGCTGCCTTCTGACGTCTCTACGTCACAAGTTTTTCCGTCGCGGAAAGTTGCCCATCCCCTCACTAGTTCGACACCTGCCTTTTTCAGGAGCATCTCGACACCGCTGTTGAGTTTGTCGACAATTGATTCCTTCCACTCCACTAGCTTGCCCATATTCAGCATGGGGCCGTCGGGCAGTGAGATACCCATATCTCCATCACCGGCATGCGCTCCGAGTTCCTCAAAGCGCGTCGCGGCGTGAATAACTGCCTTGGATGGTATGCAGCCGCGAATCAGGCATGTACCTCCAGCGCGGTCACCCTCGACGATGACAGTGTCGAGGCCGAGTTGCCCAGCACGGATGGCAGCAACGTAGCCGCCCGGTCCAGCGCCTACTATCAGGACCTTGCAATTGCGTCCCATGATTACATAAAAATGGTCGCAGGATGCTCCAGCATCTGCTTCAACGTCTGCATCATCTGGGCACCGTTATAGCCGTCGACGATGCGGTGGTCGAATGACCCCGATAGGTTCATCATGCGCCGCACCACGATTGCGCCATCGCATACGACAGCCCGTTCTTCCGCTTTGTGAACGCCAATAATGGCGACCTCGGGATGGTTGATAATTGGTGTTGCACCCAGACCACCAAGAGCACCTAGGCTGGTGACGGTGATAGTAGAGCCAGATAGTTCCTCGGATGTGGCAGTCTTGTCGCGCGCCGCCTGCGAGACGCGGCGCATTTCCCGGGCGCAGTCCCAGACGTCACGCGCCTCGGAGTGCCTTATCACTGGCACCATCAACCCATCATCGGTCTGGGTCGCCATGCCAACGTGTACTGCTTCGTGCCGGACGACAGTGTTTCGTTCATCTTCATAGAGCGCATTGCACTCTGGGTGTTGCTGCAGTGTCCTGACCAGCGCTTGCATCAGGAACGGTAGATAGGTCAGCTTGGGCATGTCTCCACTACGCTTCGCATTGAGGTGCTGTCGCAACGACTCCAGCTCTGTAATGTCAATCTCTTCTAGATAGCTGAAGTGCGGAATACGCGATTTTGATTCCGCCATTTTGACAGCAATCTTACGTCGCAGCCCAATGACCGGGACTTCCGTGGTGCCTGTGCGCTTCTGCCCACGCTGTACTGCCGCCAATCGACCTCCGCCCTGTAGAAATGTGTCCATGTCGTCATGCGAAATCCGTCCGCCTGGTCCGCTTCCCTGAATTCCAGACAGGTCAACTCCCGCTTCACGCGCTCTTCGCCTCACCGCTGGAGACGCAAGTGGCCGCTTCCCAGCCGGTGCAGCTGCCGCAACAGATGCCGGGGCTGGCTCTGGTGTGTCGACCGGCTCAGGTTCTGGCTCGGGTTCCGACTTGGGTTCCGGATCGGGAGCCGCTTCTGGCTCTGGTTCAGCTTCCTTTCTCTTCCCTTCCACTTCAAAAACAATAAGTTCTGCGCCTACCGCAACCATGTCGCCAGGCTTGCCGGTGGTCGAGATTACCTTACCACTTACTGGGGACGGAATTGCGACGGTTGCCTTGTCAGTCATTAGGTCCACGAGTGGCTGGTCTTCAGTGACAGAATCACCAGCCTTTACCTTCCAGTCGACAATCTCACCCTCAACGACACCTTCCCCTACATCCGGCAGCTTGAACACGTGCTTGCCCATTTCAGTTGTTCTCCATTGTGCGCGAAATTGTTTCCATCACTCGCTCCTGGCTTGGGAAGTACTCCCATTCCAGAGTGTGTGGAAAAGGAGTGTCCCAGCCGGTAACACGTTGAACTGGAGCTTCTAGGTGCCAGAAACACTCTTCCTGAATTAGCGCGCTCAGTTCGCCACCGTAACCGCTCGTTCGCGGAGCCTCGTGGATTATGATACACCGCCCGGTCTTCTGGACGCTGGCAACGATTGCTTCCAAGTCAAGCGGCAGTAGCGACCGCAGGTCAATGACCTCGCAGCTGGTTTCGCTGCGTGCGGCGGCCGCCTGCGCAACATGCACCATTGTGCCCCATGCCAGTAGCGTCACGTCACTCCCTTCAGTGACGACGTTCGCCTCGCCGAGTGGAATACGATAGTAATCTTCGGAAACTTCGCCGCTCGCGTGGGTGTCCCACTTCTTGGCAGCAGCGGTATGGTCTCCGTCAAACGGGCCATTGTAGAGTCGTTTGGGTTCCAGGAATATTACTGGATCATCATCCTCGACCGCCGTAGTCAGTAGTCCCTTGGCGTCATAGGGGTTCGACGGGATGACTACTTTCAGCCCAGGCGTATGCGTGAAGTAGACTTCAGGTGACTGCGAATGGTAGTGTCCACCGCGGATACCGCCCCCGCACGGCGTGCGAATAGTCACTGGAGCCCAGTATTCACCGCCCGAGCGGTAGCGCAGCTTGGCTAGCTCGTTTGTAATCTGGTCGAACGCGGGAAAAATATAGTCGGCGAATTGCATTTCTACTACTGGCCGGAGTCCATTGATGCCCATGCCGATAGCAATCGAGGCGATGCCACCTTCTGAGAGTGGCGTGTCGAAGACTCGGTGCAGCCCATATTTAGCCTGGAGCCCATCGGTACAGCGGAAGACGCCGCCAAAGTAGCCGACGTCCTCGCCAAAAATCACGACGTTTTCATCGCGCTCGAGCACTGTGTCGAGCGCACTGTTGACTGCTTGAACGATATTCATCTGCACCATTTAGACCCCCAGTTGCTGCCGCTGTTTGCGTAGGTGCGGCAGCTCGTCCTTGTAGACATCATCGAACAGTGTGCTCGTCGGGGGATACGGCCCCTCGTCAAGCGTGCCGTACTCTTCCGCCTTCTTGTAGGATTTCACCACAAGTTCGTTGAGTTCCTTCTCCAGTGCGGTGTGCCGCTTGTTGTCCCACTCACCAATTGCTTTGAGGTGGGCCTTCAGACGCTCAAGCGGGTCCCCTAGCGGCCACGATTTCCATTCATCCTTGGGCCGATAGCGCGTCGGGTCATCGCTGGTTGAGTGTGCTTCGGCGCGATAGGTGAAAACCTCGATGAAGGTTGCCCCGAGCCCCTGTCGCGCTCGCTCAGCAGCCCACTGTGTCACGGCGTAGAGTGCCAGGAAGTCGTTCCCGTCAACACGTATGGAAGGCAGGTCGTAGGCGATTCCACGCGCGGCAAACGTTGTCCCGCCAGTAGATATATTCATGTGAGTCGAGATGGCCCACTGGTTGTTGACCACGTTCAGGATTACAGGCGCACGGTAGACTGCGGCGAAGTTGATAGCGTAATGGAAATCTCCCTCGGCGGCAGTTCCGTCGCCCACCCACGAGATGGCCACGTTCTCCTCACCGCGGTAGGCAAACGCCATTGCGGCGCCGACCGCTTGTGGGAATTGCGTTCCGACTGGCGATGAAATCGAAACAAAATTACCATCGCGCCAAGAATAGTGGACCGGCATCTGCCGTCCCTTGACGTTGTCGCGCTGGTTGGAAATGCAGTGGCACATCATGTCGACCAGGTCCCGCCCACGTACCATTTGTAGCCCCGGTTGACGGTAACTCGGAAACAGGATATCCTCGTGACGCAGGGCCATCCCCTGCGCAATAGCAACCGCCTCCTCGCCGAGTGATTTCATGTAGAATGAGAGCTTGCCGGTGCGCTGCAGAGTCTGCATGCGGTCGTCGTAGATGCGCAGCAGCATCATGTGCCGCAACCCGGTCCTTAGCGTGTCTGCATCGAGTTTTGGGTCCCAGTCGCCTACCGCCTTGTGTTTGGGGTCGAGTACGCTTACTAGTGAGAATGCCAGATCACGCATATCAGCCGCGTCGCCGTCAACAGGTGGTCTTGGTGCTTCCCCCGCTTTCGGGAGCTTCAACTGGCTGAAATCTGGTTTCTCACCCGGTCGCGCTGGTGGTTCGGGCACGTGCAATGTGCGTTTCTTTTGGGTCAGGCGATCACCTGCAGGCTTGCCTCAGCTAGCTTTCCCTGCGCGGCGGCAAGAAGCGACTCAGCGCGATAGGATGAGCGCACTAGCGGTCCAGACGCAACAGCACGGAATCCCAGAGTCTTTGCCTGCTGTGTAAGAGTCTCAAACAGCTCAGGCGACACGAACTCACGTACCGGATGGTAGCCCGATCCCGGCGAGAGGTACTGGCCCAGTGTCAGCAGTTCTACTCCCACGTCGCGCAGTGCGCGGAACGCCTCATCCAGCTCCGCTTCTGTCTCGCCCATTCCGAGCATGATGCTTGACTTGGTCACTAGTTCCGGTTGTAATTCTTTTGCAGCCTCCAGGATACGCAGAGACTGCGCGAAGGAAGCCCTTGGGTCGCGTACTTCGGACGTCAGGCGCTCGACCGTCTCAACATTGTGCGCGAACACCTGTAGCGGCGCGCCATCTAGCAGCTCTGACAGCGCGACTTCATTCCCCGCCAAATCACTACAGAGCAGCTCTAGGCCGACTTGCGGCATCTGTGCATGTACCGCGTCAAGACAAGCGCGATAATGACGTGCACCCCCGTCGGGCAGGTCGTCACGGTTGACGACAGTTATGACTGCGTAGCTGAGCCCCATAGTGGCAATGGCGTCCGCCAGATTCTGTGGCTCATGCGCGTCAGGTGCTTCTGGTGTGCGTAGTGTCTCAACCGCACAGAAACGGCATCCTCTGGTGCATTCCTTGCCGGCTACCATGAAGGTCGCCGTACCGCGCCCCCAGCATTCGTGGATGTTGGGGCAGTGTGCCTCCTCGCAGACAGTGTGCAGTGCATTGTCCGAGACGGCGCTGGTGGTCGAGCGATAGCGTGCCAGCGTCTCACCGGTCGGCAGCTCGACACGGAACCATTCGGGTAGCCTTGCTCGTGCGCGCGTAGTCAAGGAAACCGGCATCAGTCGTGCGGTTAAATGCTATCCCTGCTTCTGCGGGCGGTTGAGTGGTATCGGCTTGCAATCTTCGTCTACTGCAACCATAGTCACACACGCATCGGTCACGGGGATGAAATCTCCTGACTCGGCAAACTGCCGCTGTGCCCAGACATGGACGTCTATAGTTACCGAGGTCCGGCCCACTTTGCGTGTGGTGGTGAAATAGGAGACCAGATCTCCAATCAGCACTGGTTGTTTGAACTCGATGCTGTCCATAGCAACAGTCACAACTCGCCCTACGTGGTGGCGATGTGCCTCGATGGCTGCCGCCTGGTCAATCTGCGCCAAGATTACTCCACCAAAGATAGTCCCCAGCGCGTTGGCGTCCTTTGGCATCGTCAGCTGGCGGATGACTGGCATGTCCGTGCGTGGCGCCTCTGTACTCACGCGTCGCGAGTGCGCAGCGCAGATAAGTGTATGCGACGACAGCCTAGTTTGCACCGTGCTCATGCATCGCGCAGGCCAAATAGTGCCTGCTGCTGCACTCGCCGATGCGTATCGTAGTCCACGGAGGCGCTGGGCATACAGGTGAGGTGCAGGATGGTGTCGAGACAGCTGTCGACATCGGCTGGAAGTTGCTCGGTGATGGGGCTGACGCCGTCAGCGCTGCTGTCGCTTCTGTTGTCGTACTCGAGGACGATTCCCGCTTCAACGCAGGTACGGGTGCTTGCTTACGAGCTGACGGCTCGGTTCAGACTGATGCTGCAGTAGCGTGCAATGACGGTCGCCTCGGAACGATCTCAGTACTCGAGGACATTGCCAACCCTGTGCAGGTAGCCCGGCTGGTGATGGACGAGGATTTCGACGCCCTCGCGGGGAAAGGTGCATTGGATTACGCCCGCTCTCGGGGCATTACAACCACCACAGTTATTGGTTCGGAGAAGCCTTGGGCAGGCGATACCGTCGGTGCCGTTGCCCAAGATTCTAGCGGAGCCATTGCGGTCGCCTCGTCAACTGGCGGTATCCGTGGCCGCCTTGCGGGACGCGTTGGGGACACTCCACACTGGGGTGGCGGGCTCTGGACCGATGCTGGTGTTGGAATTGCAGCTACAGGCGTCGGCGAAGCAATCTCACGCCGCTTGCTCTGCTTTCGCGTCGCACGCATGATGGCTGACGGCCTCTCGGTGCAGAAGGCTCTCGAGTGGGGTATTGCACTCTATCCACCAGACATAGTTATCGGACTCATCGCGCTGTCAGACACTGAAGGTGCAGGCTTCTCTAACAGCAGCATGCCGTGGGCGTTGCGGCAAGACTAATCCTTTAAGCACCACTATTCTGGACCGTGGTATGGAGTTGACGCGGGAGCAGCAGCGCATAGCAGCGATTGCGGTAGCAGGCCTGATGACTGTTTCACTGGCGACGTTCGTTCTCTACAGCTTCAATGATGGTGATGACGATGGCAGCAGCCACTGGTCAGCCAACTGGGTTGACCCAGTCACAGAAATCACAGGTCCGGGAAACCACAACCACACTAACCTGACCGAGCATTTCCTGATGACCGATAACATGACTTTGATTGACTACCACAACCTCAACTGTGATGGGCTGTTGAGTCCTCCTCCTGACCCCGAAAATGCATGGGTGGGTCGCCCCTGTGACAGTGAGTCCAAGAACACTGCACCGACGCCGGGTGACAACTCAGAGGTAATAATTGAGGGAGATTTCCCAGACTGCGTTAAAGGCTGTTATGCATATGTAGCGGCATACAACCAGTTCCATATTCTGGATATTCGTGAACCGAACAATGTCCAGCAACTCTCAACATATTACGCTGATATTGCACGCATAATCGATATCAAGGTGACGCAGGACAACAATTGGGTACTCATTAACCACGAGCTGACTAACAGTGAACTGGATCCTATTCCAAACGGCACTGAGGGTAATTCTGGTGCGAACCGCCTCGATCTGATTGATGTCAGCAACAAGCTTTATCCTGTCAAGCGGGCCGAATGGAACAACCCGCCCGCGGGCTTCCACAATCAGGACGTTCACGTCTATTGTGATTGGGATAACGCACCACCAACCCAGCAGGATGAATGCCATGTCTTCCTGTTCGGAGCGGATCCCTACCCTGAGATTATTGCTGGAGGAGTTGGTTACAAAGGTACTCAGATTTTCTGGGCTCCTGACTTTGGGAGCATCATTCCCGGTACGGGCGAGAACGAGTCTGCCCGACTAATCGAGCGTCATGGAGGCTATACTCCAGACCCGGCCACAACGTGTGGTGGAACAGTATTCAACCATGACAATGTCCTCCATCGTCATCCTATTACGGGGGAACTTCTGCTCTACGCAGCATACTG
>NYZZ01000029.1 GCA_002687355.1 Methanobacteriota archaeon | reverse complement strand
CTTCGGGGAACGGAGTGTCGCTCGTTTTGCCGGTGATGTGCCACTTCATGAAACTGCGGACTTGCACAATGTAGTTATTCACCGAGCTTTCCGAGAGGCTGCTGTCCCGCATGGAGTTCACCCAAGCGGTGAGGTCGGACTGCTGTAGTTCGTCCAGTCCTTTCCCTATCTGCTCGCAGTAGCGGAGGAACCTCCGCACACTGCAGGTAGCGACCTGCAGAGTTGCAGGCTTCTGTCCTTCGGACTTCCTCACTGCGAGGTAGCCCTGTAGCTGGCGTTCTGTTGTGTCTGTGTTGTAGACCATGCTAATGCACTCGTTTTTCTCACTGCAAGTGCCGTTAATAAAGCTGCCCAGCGGGCCTTTATATCGCTATAAAGCTATCCAACGAATGGAACGCTTCACGGTCGCTTCACCGCTCGGCTCACTGACCGTAACACTAGATGGCAATAACGTCACGCGGCTCGAGTTCCCCCACTCGCTACGTAACGGCAAAATAACACAATCGGCCGGAACCCCAGCCTCTCCTGCTGGTGTGCGTGTCGCGACCACGCTAGAGACATATTTCGCCTGCGGGGACCTAGGGGTACTGAAATTGAGTCCTGACGGCACCGCCTTCCAACAGCGTGTCTGGGAAGTACTGCGCGCGGTCCCAGTCGGCGAGACCGCCACTTACGGCGAACTGGCAGCGCGCGCCGGTGCGCCCCGAGCGTCACGTGCCGTGGGACAGGCATGCGCGCGAAACCCCATTCCAGTGCTGATTCCGTGCCATCGTGCGGTAGGTGCCAGTGGACCTGGCGGCTGGTCAGGACTGCCAGGAGCAAAGGAATGGCTGCTGGAGCACGAGGCTAGTCGCGCGGAGGAGTGAGTCGCCCACTGCGATAGGCTACAACCGCGATAGCACCGCCCAGAACTAATGCAATAGCCATGATTATTGGCAGTAGATTGCTTCCATTCGATTCTGATGTAAAACCATCGGCTTGGAAGTTAGTGTGAGGAGTCAGTGAGTGAGTCCCGTTTGTGCCCATTGCGCGCACGAACAGCGTGTGCTCACCACTGAACGCCAGCTCTGCCGCGCTGAGCGAGATGCTCCACGGAATGTAGGCGCCAGTCGGCTGTGGCAGCTCAACTGAGTACTCAGGGACTTCGCGCCATGGACCGTCATCAAGACGGTACTGCACTGCCGAGACATTACCGAGGCGAGCCCACGAGACACCACTAATGATGATAGAGTCATTAGTCTGCGTCTCAAGGATGTATGCCTGTAGCTCGACATCCACGTTCTCGGGGTCCTCGAGCAGCTCAGCTTCCTCGACCGCAATAAGAGCGTCGACCAGCCCCCAACCGAAGTCCCGGTTCCAGAACGGGTCCAACTCTGGGTAGGTAGGCTCACCGCGCGGTTCGGCAGTAGTGCGCAGGATTTCCTTGATTAGTGCAGGAGTCAGATCGGGGTTTACTTCCAGCAATAGCGCCATCACACCTGCCACAGATGGGGTTGCGTAGCTGGTGCCAGAGCCACGACCGGAGTAGCCGTTTTGGGATGCGTCATCAAAGATGTTATGGCAGGTTCCTGAGGTATAGCACCCTTCAGCCTGCACAATGTTGCTGCCGGGCGCCGAGACATCGGGCTTCAGCTCATTGTAGGGGTAGCCGTCATTGTTGTCGCGACGCGGGCCGCGGCTGCTGTAGGAGGCGATAGTATCATCGTCGCGCTCTATTGTATTGTGGTCGTCGAGTGCACCAACCGTGACTGAAAGGCTGGACGCTCCCATACCGGAAAAACCATCGTTGTCGGGGCCACTGTTACCAGCAGCAACGCTGACGACAACGCCTGCGTCAGTCACCTCATCCAACCTCCGCGAATGCATGTCAGTACCGTCGCTGCCGCCATCCTCATGCGAGGTGATACCCCACGAAAGCGAGACTATGTCGATACCGGAGTTTGCCTCATCAACACCGGGCCACGCGTCATCGCGGTGGTCAATAACCCACTGCAATCCGTTCATTGCTGATTCGTAGGCTTCCTGTTCCGTGAGGTAGTTCTCGAATGGTCCTGCACCGACATCGGAGCCAATCTTGACATCCACGAGATATGCATCAGGTGCAGCGCCTTGATAGTCGGTCAGTGTCCCGTCGGCCAGCATTCCAGTCGCGGTCGCCATTCCTGAACAGGCAGTACCGTGTTGGTTGCCATCATCGGGATCAAAAGAGCCATCATCCTCTCTGCTGCCAGTTCCAGAGAGGAGGCAGCGTGGAATGTCGGTGTGCATGTAGCAGACTGCATCGTAGCCGGCAACAAATTTTCCAGCCACTCCAGGATGTTCGTTGTCGATTCCAGTATCAACTATGGCTATATTGATACCTTTACCAGTATAGCCCAGATCCCACGCACCGGTCGGGTAGACCGTGGAATTCTTGGCGCGAATCGCGGGCGTCTGGACGTCACCGTAGAACTCAACTTTACCGTAAGGCTCGACCATAACGACACCAGGCAGCGACGCTGCCAGAGCGAAATGCTCCGGAGTTACGTTTCCCAGCAGCACCGCGTCGGAGAGCAACAGTCGCGGCTCGAAATCCGCTAGCAGCAGCAGTTCCAGCTCGCGTTGGCCGGGTTGGTAGCTATAGGAAACACCCACTGCCATGGGTTCGGTCTGCTCCTCCAGCCAGTCGACAATACCATTGCGGTCGCTGTCGCGTGACGTGCGCTCCCACCACGGTACTGCTGTAGCGGGTGCAGGCAACAACGCAGTGTCATCCGCAGGTTGTGGTGGTTCGGAAACGGACTGAATTGCTGATGGTTCACTCGCCGCACCAGCTGGTAACTGTAGATTGCCGACGAGCATCAGCGCCGCCAGCAAGACTGCCGCAAGTCTTCGCATCACGCTAATGGAATATCGCTAGCTGATAAGGCTGGCGTTAGTCGCTGACGCGAAATACTGTATCGCTGCGCCGCACTCTTTCCGGGACCGCGATGCCGATGTCTGAACCTGCGGCTGCGCTCTCAACCACATCATGGTCGATCTGCATTGACTCCAACTTCATCTCAAAGTCAGTGGTGGTGCCGGAGAAGCGCAGTGTGTCGCCGATTGCAATGGCCTTTGTCAGCTCAAGCGCCGCGACACCCACCTTGCGAAAGTATTTGTCAACCCGACCAACCTCTGTCTGAACCATGAACTTTGAAGCGCTCAGGGCACTTTAGACTGCCGGAGCTACCTCCGCAGTTGTGTCTGCGCTATAATCGCGTCGAGCAGTAGGGGCACATCGACCAGCCAGCGTCCACCTCTCGCCCGCAGCCGCTGCACTTCGCCTGCGTGCGTTCACGTTCCACAGACGGCGACGACCACTGCCCCGGCGCAGGCGGCGGGGGCAAAGGGTCGGGCCACCACGCCGCCAGTCCGAAGGCAGCCAGCGCAACTAGGTAGGCCAAGTACTCGACCAGTGCGGTCTGTGCTAGTAGTGTATCAACCAGCGCCAGAATACCGCATATACCAAAACTAGCGCGTAAAAGACTCATGCACCGACGTAGAGTGACTCGATTTCTTCCGCCCAGTTCGTGGCGATGGGTTTACGCTTTATCTTAAGCGTGGGAGTCAGCTCTCCGTCATCGACGGTAAAATCGCGTGGAAGGATTGCGAATTTCTTTACCTGCTCTGGCGGCGAGAATTTCCCATTTAACACGTCCATCTGTCCCTGGATTTCGGCGCGGATATCAGTAGAACCAGTATATTCATCAAGCGAGTGGCCCAGCTCCTCCAGTTTGGCAACTTGCTCGACTGGGTTCTTCGGAATCTCCAGTGGATCCATCCCAAGCTTGTCACGCATAATGGCAAAGGCATCAAGAGTCAGTAGCGCCGAGCAGTACTTTCGGCCGTCGCCTACCAGGAAACACTGCGACACCAGTGGCATCGACTTCATTGTTTCTTCAATGACAAGTGGTGCAATGTTCTTGCCGCCAGAGCTGACATAAATTTCCTTCTTCCGGCCAGTGATTTTCACAAAGCCGTCACCGTCGATAGTGCCGACGTCACCAGTGTAAAGCCAGTCATCCTTCAATACCTCATCAGTAGCGGCCTGATTCTTGTAATAGCCCTTCATGACGTGAGGGCCGCGAATCAGCAGTTCACCATCGTCAGCAACCTTCATCTCGGTACCAGGGAAGACCGTTCCGACAGTGCCAACACGGTTCTGCTCGGCATAGTTGAGCGTCGCGCCCGCCGTGTCCTCTGTCATACCATATCCTTCGAATATAGGGATGCCAAGCGACTGGAACAACTCCAGAATATCTGGGTTTATAGGCGCAGCGCCTGTAACTGCAAAGCGACATGCCTTCATTCCTGTCTTCTTCTTCAATATCTTGCGGAAGATACCCGAAACCAATGGCAGCTTGAGACCAATACGGAGTATTGCCTTACCGTCAATGGCGGCGCGCACGTTGGAATACAATTTCTCGTAGATACGCGGCACTCCGATGAAGAGGTGCGGCTGCACCTCCTTGGCAAGGTCGACGACGTTCAATGGATTATCGGCTACGTACATGTGCAACCCCTTGTCGACCCAGTAATGATTGTCGATTAGCTGCCCAAAGACGTGTGCCAGCGGTAGCCAGGATACGTATCGTTCACCCTGATGGAATGTGAAGGCGAAGTCGGCAGCCTTGACCTCGAAGTTAAAATTTCCGTGGGTTAGTTCAACTCCCTTTGGGTTACCGGTCGTTCCTGAAGTATAGATTAGCGCGCTTGTATCTTCCTCGGTTAGTGCTCCCATACGCTCGTGCAGCGTAGCTGTTTCGATAGAGGATCCATGGGCGATAAATGTGTTCCACGTCATCAGCTTAGCGTGCTCGACCTCGCCCACACCTGGCAAAAGTACGAAGTGTTCCACCTTGTCTAGCGCGTCAATAACCTCCATCAGCCGGTGTTGCGGCATCTTTGAATTGTCACCTGCCGCCATTGGGTTGTTGCCAACAAAGACCACCTTTGATTCGGAATTGCTAACGACCCACTCAACCTCTTCGGCCGAAGAAGTATGATAAACGCCTACTCCGGCGCCACCAACCATCTGCGCCGCTAGATAGCCCCCATACCACTCCTTGCAGTTGTAGCTGTATATGGATAGCTTGTCACCATGATTAAAGCCGAGTCCGACCAACGCGCGGGAAATGTCCATGACACTTTCAGCTACTTCCGACCACGTTTCGGTAACCCAGCCACCCGCAGATGGTGTCGAAAGTGCCGGCTGGTCAGCGTACTTCATTGCGTTCTCGAGCAACTTGGAGGGAGTCGTGGAGGCCATGGGGTGTAGTCACTCAGGTATTAAACAGCCTGCTCCCCCCGAGCTGCTCAAGGGTGAATCTGCAAAAACCAAAGCGCAGGATAGGATGATGTTAGCTGTAGCCACAACTGTATTTGATGTTCTCAGATCTGGGTACCGCAATTGCCACAGAACTGGAAACCGGGCTGAAGCGGGGTGCCGCAGGAGGGGCAGCCCTGCTCCAGTTTCTGCCCACAACCTCCACAGAACTGAAAGCCCGGTTGATTGCTGGTGCCGCAATTGCTACAGTCACCGCCACCTCCGGCAGTTTCCGCCACCGCCTTGCGCGCTACCGGCGCCTCCTGTACTGCATTCTTCACCCGTGCGATTGTGTCTAGAAAGTTCTGATGTGCGCCGTCCTCCAGCGCTCGCTCAGCGCTGAATATTTCCTGTTCGGCTTCGTGTGCGTCAAGCCCATCTGTACGCGCTCGTTCGACTAGTCTTTGCGTCTGCCGCAGTAGCCGTGCCAAGTAAGCCTCGATGCCTAACATGATCGCCTCACCGTTGCGGCCACCGACCAAGATATTGCCGCCACTCTGAGCCAAGCGACCGACGGTACAGGGAGTTTGCAACTTGAAGCTCCAAGTGCGCCGTCCCGACTTACTAAAGACCGATACTTTACGTGGGGTCTCACCGACAACCACGAAATCGGCAGTGCCTACCATGTCTATCCAGAGCGGTTGTCGATCGAAGCGGTATTCCCACACCAAGCGCGAATTCTTGACCGCAAAATAGATGCGCTGGTCATCAGTCAGATAAGAAATATAGTCGCCATTGGAACTGATACGCGTCTCGAGCACCTTGCCGGTGGTCTCAGTGCTCCACAGAACAGTGCCATTGGCACTGTATAGGTAGATATGCGCGTAGTCAGTACCAACTGCCACGTACTGGCCATTGGCAGAGATAGCAACGTCGTTAATGCAGAAATCGGTGCCACCGGGTCGGTGCTCCCAGAGCAGCTTTCCAGTGCGATTATAGGCGTGTAGGCTTCCACGCAGCAACCCTGCTACAATCAAATCAGCCCGCCTCGAAACGCCGACAGTAGTTGCAGCGTGATTTAGACTGCGGTGCCACATCTCTCGACCGCGCTGGTCCAAGTAATGTATCGTGTTATCTCCACTGGCGACTAGCACCGCGCGACCGGAACCTGCCAGTGATATATCGCGCACGTCGTTGATTCCGCTCGAGCGCCAGACTGGTCGACCGTCCTGCCCCAAAAACACGATGCCGCCGCGTCGGCTGCCTACAGCGCCGTAGCGGCCTTGACCGCCGATCGCCATGGCTGTGGCTGGTGAATCTCCTCTAAATTTCCAGAGCTGACTGGCCTCTGCCATCTTCACTGACGACAACTGGGAGTTATTAAGCGATTACCACTACAAGATAAGTACCGCCGCAGCGACCACGGTGGTCCAACAGTGCTCCGGTCCCACAGTCGCAGTCTCCACTACAGAGCGAGTGCTCACGATGCGGTTGTCGATGCTCCAGAGCTCGCGCTTCTCATCCCATGAAGCTTCCGGGTCGAACTCTAGTCCATAGGTGGTCGCGAGCATCTCCGCCGCCAGGTCCTCGACGTAGTCCTCCAGCTCCTGAGCGCCCATCCCCAGCACATGGTGCTCGGAGAGGTAACCATAGTGCTCGCGATCGCGCGGCACTGCCACCCCCACAGCGGCACCAGGTTGCTCACCCGGTACTGCGCTCTGGCTGCGTGCCAACACCACCGGCACCACCTGCCCCGGCTGAAGCTGCTCCAGTCCGACACTGCGCTCAAGAATTTCGCAGCGCGGAGGCAGGATAGACGACACAGGAATCAGGTTGTAACACTCAATAGAAGCGTCGCGCAGCGCCAGCTCGAAGGAAGCTAGCTTCTCGCGATGGCTTCCCTGACCGCATGTCATGAACAGCGCATGCGGAGTCCAGTCGTCACGATTCACCCTGAGCCATGACCCGCCGAATATAAATAGGTCGTCAGGAACTACTAGCATTAGTTGTTCCCCCAAAGAACGTGTTTTTTAGTGATTGACGAAGCACGATACGCTTATTGTTATATAGGTGCCCCAACTGCCGCCGCGTGAACGAGCAACTCACGCGCCGTATGGCGGGCGAAATAGTGGTATCGAACAGCCCCGGCAAGACGCTGCGCAAATGGCGAGAGATTTTCCAGCTCTCGCAGAAACATCTTGCAAGTCTACTGGGAGTTAACCCGAGCGTAGTGTGCGACTTTGAGAAAGGGCGCCGGCGATCACCCGGAATCGCCACGGTACGGCGACTGGTTGAGACCATGGTTAGCTACGACCGCGCGCATGGCGGCCATGTAGCAGGCAGCATGGCGGGACAGCAAGGCAATTCGGCCATCACCGATATTCGCGAATTTGCTATCGGCCTCCCGATTTCGACCGTAATCGAGGCCATCGAAGGTAAGGTGATCGCCGGCGCTGAAGAACTAGAACGTACCATCTATGGCTACACTATCGTTGATGCTCTACGTGCCATCACTACCTTCTCAGGCGCCAACTTCGGCCAGATGTATGGCTGGTCCAACGAGCGGGCGCTATTCTTCACCGGCGTCCAGTTCGGCCGCTCACCGATGATTGCAGTGCGGGCGCACCCAGTCAAACCGAGGCTGGTCTGCTACATCCAACCCGGCAGAATCGATAAATTGGCAACGAAGCTGGCAGATATGGAGCGCATCGTGCTAGTCAGCACAAGCGTGTCACAGGAACTGATACAACAGAGGCTCAAACAACTATGAACGGAATCGTAAGCTACGGCGCGTACATCCCGCGCTACAAAATCGAAACCACAGAAATCGCTGCGGTGTGGGGTCAGGACGGGAGCTCCATGGCACGCAACCTGAATGTCTACTCCAAGTCGGTGCCAGGACCAGATGAGGATGTGATTACCATTGCAGTCGAGTCCGCTCGTACGGCGATGCGGCGCTGCGGTGTGACTGGCAAGGATGTTGGCGCCATTTACACCGGGTCCGAGTCACACCCTTACGCGGTAAAGCCCACCTCAACCGTCGTTGCGGAAGCTGTCTGCGCAACGCCTTACCTGACTGCAGCAGATTACGAATTCGCTTGCAAAGCAGGGACAGCTGCAATCCAAACCTGCCTCGGCATGGTCGGTGATAGACAGATTGACTACGGCCTCGCGATTGGTGTCGACACCTCACAGGCGGCGCCGGGTGACGCGCTGGAATATTCTGCCTCAGCGGGCGGCGGCGCGTTCCTGATTGGTCGTGACAATGTGATTGCCGAAATTAACCATACCACTTCGTACACTACAGATACCCCTGATTTCTGGAGGCGCGAGGGGCAGCAATATCCGCGTCACGGAGGCCGCTTCACCGGCAAGCCGGCCTACTTCCGACACGTCGCCAGTTGCGCGCAACTGACAATGGAGATGGCGGGCACCGAAGCTTCGGACTACCAGTATATCGTCACGCACCAGCCCAATGGTAAGTTCCCTCTACGAGTCGCCAAGGCACTGGGCTTCTCGGCCGAGCAGGTCGAGACGGGAATGATGACTCCACGCGTCGGTAACACCTACTCCGGCGCGGTATTCCTAGGCTTGGCCGCCGTATTCGACATCGCTAAGCCGGGTGACCGCATCCTCGCCATCGCCTACGGATCGGGCGCTGGCAGCGACGGCTTCGACATTACTATTACCGAAAATATCGAGAAGATGGACCGCAGCGCAACGGTTGAGCAGCAGGTAGCACGCATGAAAATCATCAACTACCCAACCTATGCCAAGTACCGGGGGAAGATCCACATGGGAAGTGGTCTGTGAGAGACGTCTCGATTATCGGCACTGGCGTCACCAAGTTTGGCGAGCTGTGGGACAAGTCGCTGCGCGAGTTAGGGCTGATGGCCGGGCTGGAAGCAATCAAGGACGCCGGCGTAAGCAGCGCCGATATCGATGCGCTATACGTTGGTAACATGGCGGCTGGTTCGCTGGTTCAGCAGGAGCATGTCTCGGCATTGATTGCTGACTACTGCGATATGGCAGGCTCTAACGTACCATCAACGCGCGTTGAAGCTGCTTCCGCCTCCGGCGGAGTCGCTCTGCGGCAAGCGTACATGGCGATCGCAGGTGGCTTCATCGACATTGCTGTCGTCGGAGGAGCCGAAAAAATGACAGACGTCTCTGATTCCGAAAGCGCGCACACGCTCTCAATGGGTGCCGACGAAGAATGGGAGTCACAACAGGGAGCGACATTCGCGTCGCTACACGCGATGATGACGCAGGCACACATGAGTGAATTCGGCACAACGCGCGAGATGCTATCTGAAGTTGCAGCGAAAAATCACGCCCACGCGGCACTGAACCCACAGGCGCAGTTCTCCTTCCCCATCAAGCCGGAAGCAGTCTCCAGTTCAGGGCTGGTAGCGGATCCACTGCGAATGCTTGACTGCGCTCCGCAGAGCGACGGAGCCGCAGCGGTGGTGCTCTGTGCTAGCAAGCGCGCGAAGGAATTTTCCAAGGTACCTGTCTCAATTATCGGCTCGGGGCAAGCGTCCGATACACTCAGTCTGCACCACCGCGCTAGTCTGAGCCGCATGCCGGCTATTGGTGTCGCCGCCAAACGAGCTTTCACACACGCCGGGCAAAAAGTAGCGAATGTAAACGTCGCTGAAATACACGATAATTTCACTATCTCCGAACTGATTGCGCTGGAAGAAATCGGCCTTGCAGAACGCGGTTCAGCTGGACAGATAACGCTCGATGGTGGTACTGCCCTAGGTGGTGCTATTCCAGTCAACACTAGCGGCGGCCTCAAAGCACGTGGGCACCCGCCAGGCGCGACCGGTGTCGCGCAGGCTGTTGAAATCGTCCAACAGCTCCGCGGCACTGCCGGCGAGCGGCAGGTCAAAGGCGCTACACTTGGCCTGCTAGAGAATCACGGCGGTACTGGCGCGACGGCAGTGGTCCACTTGCTGGAGGCGAACTGATGGCAGTCCCCCGTTTCTGGCGCGAGATGCCAGTGCGATACAACTTGATTGGCTCGCACTGTACCAGTTGCGACATGTATCACTACCCACCGCGCTCGATGTGCTCAGGCTGCCACCGCAAATCCATCGGCAAGCTGGAGGAGTACCAGTTCGCAGGCACAGGTGAGGTGGTGGCATGCACAGTGGTCTACCAGCCACAGCGAGGATACGAGATGCATGGCCCCTACCCACTGGCGATGGTCGAGCTGGACGAGGGTGCGCGCGTGACGGCGCAGATTGTCGACGTAACGCCTGAACTGGTGAAGCGAGGCATGCACGTCAAGGCGGTATTCCGCAAACTGGGCGAGGATAGCGAATCCGGCATTATCTACTACGGAACCAAGTTCGCGCCGGTGGATGAGCCCGAGCAAGAAGAAGAGGAAACGGCCGAATCTGTCGAAGCGGAGCTCTAGGAACGCCACGGCAACCACCCACGACGGACGGTTCCAAGATAACAAACCTTAAACAGCACGCCAAGGTCGCGCCGAAGTTGCGGGGGTCGCATAGTATGGCCAATTGCGATAGGTTCAGGGCCTATTCCTTTAGAGGTACGAGAGTTCGAATCTCTCCCCCCGCACCATCCTTTAAAACAAAACATAGATGCTGATTTTATGAAGTTACTCTATCGGAACCAGAGTCAGGGCCAGAAAGTGCTGAATTTTATGCTCCTGACCGCATTCCTATCGCTTGTACTGGCATACATCATAGGGGTGACGAATGGCCACCACGAACCCTGGCTGCCTACCATTTCGGAGCTGGATGAAACCACCCCTGAAGGGACGCTGTGGTCTGCCGGTCTGACTGCGGCAGGAGTGATGTCCATACCTGTCTGGATCAAACTGTACCAGAAATGGGATGGGCAACTGCGCAGTTCGAATGCAGACCGGAAATGGCTCTGGTTCAACCTGTTATTCGTCGTAATGGCCCAGATAGCAACGGTATCCTTCATCTGGACTGTGAACTTACCTTTGAACAAATATCCGATTCCCCATGGAGTCACGGCAGGATTGTACTTCTACCTCACGCTGCTTCTGGGGACAGTTGCAATACTAGTAGTGAGAAAGATAGACAATTATCCGAAAGACATAATCAAAATCAGGCTGGTATTGAACTTGGCCGGGTATGTATCCATGGCGCTTCTGGCCCTTACCGTTCCTGAAGGCGTCAAACCTCTTTTCATGTATAAGGATTTAGGGGCTGATCATCTTCACAGCGTGCATGCTATGCCTTCACTGTTCGAATGGTTAATGGTGTTCACGGCCCAGATTGGATATTTCTACACTCTCAACCATGACATGGAAGGCGAGTCGATAATAGAATAGAAGCTTAATGTCCGCGTGAAAGAGGGGACGCTGTTTGAAGGAGCTACTTCAATTTTTTGGGACTATCATCTATTGTCCCTATTCTTTTCAGGTCCGAGGCTTCACCTTTCAAATCTTGCAATTTTTCCCTCGATTTCAATAACCGGGACTCGTAGGATTTAATCGCATCATTCCATGAATTCAAGCTATTTTTCATTCCTTTTTCGACTCCGCCCAGATGTTTCATGAGTACCTCTACCCTCTTCACGACCTCGTCCGAGACTTGAAGTATTTTGTCCGTATTTCTGCTACGCTCTTCTTGTTGCCAAGAGTGAGAAATTGAACGTAGCAAGGCAAGCAAGATGTAAGGTGAAGCCAGAATAACCTTTCTTTCAACCGCCTCCTCCCACAGGGCAGGTCTGTGGAATAGTGCAATTTGGAGCATGTGTTCACCAGGCATGAACATGATTACGAAATCAGGAGATAGTTTATTTCCGGATTTATCCTCCAGACTATCCCAGTATTTCTTCTTTCCCAGTAATTTCACGGTTTCCCAGACATCATCAGCAAACTGCTTCATGTATTTTTCCTTATCATCCTCGTTCTCGGATTCATAAGCTTCCAGCAATTTTCCGGGCGCCTTCGAATCAATCACGAGCTGCTTCCCCCCTGGCATGTTTACAATCGCGTCAGGCCTTTGCATCGAACCATCTTCCGCTTCGATTGTTTTTTGAGGATCGAAATCAACGTACTTTACCATATTGGAAAGTTCTAGCACTCTCTGGAGCTGTACTTCCCCCCAATTACCTCTCATAGTACTGTCTTTCAAGGCTGCAACTAAATTGGTGGATGAAGTCTGAAGGCCCTTGTACTCTTCATGTAATTGTCTAATGTTCTCAGTGATGGAAGTATATGCCTTTCCTCTTTGTTCCTTCTCTTCCTCAACTAGTTTTTTGAGCGTCTTCAGCTCTTCGCGCATTATCTTTGTTTTTTCTTCACTGGATTTCTTGGCCTTTTCCAGACTCTGAAAGTCCAGTGCATCCCTTTCAACTAATCTTTCTTTAATCTCGACTTGCAGGTCCTTGATGGAACGTAAGTCAAACTCATCTTTCCTGAAGTAAGTTGCCAGTGCAATTGCAATCAACACTACAATTCCAAGCAGCAGAGCGTAGTCTAATGAGTCCACGTCAGCTGGATGTTTTAGGGATTATATAAGCAAGATTTAGTCGTTTCACGTCTTCCGTTTCCGCAGTCCGACCCGGGAGGATTCGCTACGCTCGAGGTACTTATTGACTGCTTCCCGCTGTTCATCCGTTAGAGCGTCCGAGTCAGCGAGCTTCTTCAGTTTGCTCGATGAAAGCTGGTCAACCTGCTCCCAGAGTCCAAACGCCTTCAAAATCGCCTCAAGCTCTATCCGGGGTTCACTACCCGATTTTGGGACTGTGACTGATGTGTTAGTAGAGACAGTAGCATAATGTTCGGCACCGTAGATTGAAACGTTCCCGGTCTCGGCCGAGTACCCTGCCAGCTCCTCCCTAATCTCTTCAGCCCGTTCATCCATCGCATTCGTAACGCGCCGTTTCTCGTCTCTCAAGCTCACCAGCTCGTCAACCAATTCTGAGGCTTCGGAGGCAGTGATGGTCGAGGTCGCCAGCGTCTCTTCCTCGTTCTCCAGCTGGTAGATGTGCGCGAATTCCGGGCACTGCGGACGGAAATCGCACCAGTCACAGAGAGAACTGGTCTTCGTCGGCAGGTTCCGGCTCGCTACTGCCGCCTCGATTGTATTAATCAGGCTTGTGGCCTCGTCGGCCATTTTCTGCAGCTGCCCCTCGGTCCGATGCGACCAGACGTCTTCATCAAACCTTACGAAGTGCCAGACAAGGTCTATCTTCTCTAGGTCGGGATACCTCTGCTGTACCCCGAGCATGTAGAGTGCCAACTGCCGGTCGTTCGCGGTTTCGTGCGGTGTCGGCAGCTTACCACTGGTCTTGTAGTCATGGATTACAAAGTGGTTGTTGCCGACCTTCTCCAGACGGTCTATGTAACCCATTATCTTCTTTCCGCCGGGCAAGTCAATGTAAACCTTGCACTCCAAATCGATGGTTATGCCCTGGTCGAAGGGGTGGTAGTGGTCCCAGTACTGTTCGACCCACTTCTGCCCGTTTGAGCGGTAGTTATCGATATCGAGGTCCTTCTTGATGATGCGGATATCATCCTTCCATTTGGCTTCCCACAGCTCCTGGTACTTTTCCGCCAGCTCTTCTTTCGTCGCAACGCGGCCGTTGCGTGCCAGGCCGTACAGCCATTCCAGCGCGTCGTGGACCATGCTGCCCACGAACGCTTCGATGGTAGTGCCGAGGG
>NYZZ01000028.1 GCA_002687355.1 Methanobacteriota archaeon | reverse complement strand
GCGCAGGTCGTTAGGATTCGCGGAGGCGAGCTTCAGTTCCAGGTAGCAGTTGCGCGGCACTCCGTAGAACCCCTTGTACTTACGTGCGGTTAATCGCGCTTTGAAACCAGCGAAGCGAAACGCTACTGCCCAGTTCATCTCATCGAATCCGCTTTCACGTAGCCGCAGTTTCGCGCCTGCGTCAATATCCTGTACGCAATCCCAGAAAGCGGCGAAGAAGTCTGTCAGCCAAACCAGTCCAAAGGTCCCCCTGCCAATGGTCTTCAGTTGCCCTTTTCGGAGCGGTCTGGCTTTCGCCAGGGGGTGTTTATCACGTGGCTGTGCCAGTATGGTCACGACGTGCATTATACTGGCAGCGTGTGGCTGGATAAAACGACTCCGCCAGACGACCGGTAGCCTTAATTAACCCACAGCGGCGGGCAGGTCGGCCCGAGGGCCATTACGGTAATTCATTTCACCGACCGCACTCAAGGGTTCAGCACAGCTGCACCCACCGGGGGGAGGCCCGGGCCGCACAAGCAAAAGGAGTAACAATGAGCAAAGATCCTAACAGTAGCAAATACATGATTAGTGCAACTATCACCGCTAACGGGGTAGTAGACCGGTCCGACGTCGTCGGCGCCATCTTCGGACAGACCGAAGGGCTGCTCGGCGACGAGCTGGACCTGCGCGACCTGCAGAAGTCAGGTCGTATGGGCCGAATTGAGGTTGATATCAAGAGTAGTAAAGGTAAGTCAAAGGGAGACATAACAATTTCCTCGAGTATGGACCAAGTGGAAACATCGGTTTTCGCAGCTGCGCTTGAGACAGTCGAGCGTGTCGGCCCTTGTAAGGCGACCCTCAAGGTGACCTCTCTAGAGGACACCCGTGCCGGCAAACATGACCAGATTGTCGAGCGCGCCCGCGAGCTTCTGGTCAACATAGTGTCCGAGTCTCGCAGCACCGGAGGCGACATTACAGATTCTGTCAGACAGTTGGTCCAGACCGAGGAAATTATTCTTTTCGGAGGTAAACTCCCCGCGGGGCCGAACGTCGAGCAGAGCGACGCCATTATCCTGGTCGAGGGCCGTGCTGACGTCTTGACTATGCTACGGCATGGTATCAAGAACTGTATATCTGTTGAGGGAACCAATATCCCTGCCGAAATTGTCGATCTGAGCAAAGCACGCACCGTCACCGCTTTTGTCGATGGCGATCGCGGCGGCGAGATGATTTTGCGCGAGTTGTTCCAGGTAGCCGAAATTGATTTCGTCGCCCGCGCACCCACCAACACTGAAGTGGAGCATTTGACACACAAGCAAGTGATGAAGTGCCTGCGCGACAAGTCAACGGCTGATGTGTTTCAGGACAAGCACAAGTGGGCGCGCGCCGACGGCAAGAAGAAGCGCTCGCGTCGCGGTGGCCGTAAATCACAAGCTAAGAAGCAGACTGATGATGTTGCCAAGGCGTCTGACAAGGCGTCAGCCAGCGAGTCCGCTGACGTGCCCGAATCACCTACAGAGGAGGCTGCACAGTCCGAAGCGACGGAAGCTGCGCCAGAGGCAGACAGTTCCCGACCCGCCGAAGCCGATGCACTCCTTGAGCACCTTGACGCGCTCAAAGGGAGCAAGAACGCGCGACTGCTCGCCAAGGATAAGGTGAGCATCGAACTGCCGATAACTAAGCTGCAAGAGCAGCTGCAGAAGAAGGGCAATAACGGCGTCAACGCGCTGGTGATGGACGGCATCATAACTCAGCGGCTAGTTGATCTAGTCCCTGATGCAGGAATCTCGACCGTCGTGGCAGAGAAGAAGGGACCACTCCCACGCAAGCCCATTGCCATTGAGCTCTACACTCGAAAGGACCTGAGCTGAGTCGGCTCGTAGCTGCCTTGGCAAATGGTTAAATCCGGCAGTAGCCGTCGCTAGTTGGCGAGCAGCATGGCGGATGACACCAACATTGACGAGGAGGGCCTGCGTCGTTCTGCGCGCAGTCAGATAATTGTCGACACCATCGAACGTAGCCTCGAGAAGATGATGTTTGTCGAGGCGAACATGACCAGCAGCATGGAACCCAAGGACCTGTTTCAGATTAAGCGTGAAGCGGTCGCGGCAGTGGCCGAGCTGAGGTACGCGCTTTCAATCCTAACCGGCAAGCTGGAAATCTGATGGCGTCCCGGCTGCTACTGGCGCTGGATGAAACTGACCCGCAGCGTGCTTTTTCCGTGGCTGAGGCAGCAGCCCCATATTTGGCCGGAATCAAGGTCAACTGGCCGCTTCTGATGCACGGTGGACTCGAGATGGTCGGACGACTGGCAGACTTTACATCCGTTATCTGCGACCTGAAGGTAGCTGACATCCCTAACACGGCCCGACTCATCGCTGAAGCTGCTTATGGCGCAGGTGCCGCCGGCATCATCGCGCATGCATTCCCCGGCGCTGGTTCGCTGCAAGCGATTCGCAACGTGGCGCCAGAGCGAGACCTGTATGCTGTAATCACCATGTCACACCCTGGCGGTGGCGAGTTCTTCGATATCCCTGGACTCGTGGCAGTTGCTCGAGAGGGTGGCGCAACCGGGGTAGTTGCCCCCGCAACACGACCAGAGGACATTGCCGCTGTGCGTACAGCCGTCGGCGACCTGACAATTATTTCCCCCGGTGTTGGGGCGCAAGGAGGCGACCCACGTGCGGCCGTTGCAGCAGGCGCCGACCTGATCATAGTGGGACGCGCAATCTACCAAGCAGACGACCCGGGCTCGGCGGCGCGCGATTTCGCTAGAGCTCTAGGCGATTGATGCTTACTGCCACAGGGCTGCAGAAGAGTTTCGGCGCGCGACAGGTGCTGCGCGGGGTCGACCTTACTGTTAAGGATGGCGAAGTGGTACTGCTACAGGGAGAGAACGGAGCCGGCAAGTCCACCCTCTTGCACATACTAGCGACACTGGAGCGCGCTGACGGCGGGAAAGCGGAGGTGGACGCCTTTCCTCTGAGTGACGGTGTTGAGGTGCGGTCGCGCATAGGTTTCACAGGTCATCGCCCTGGCTTTTACAGAGAGTTGAGTGGCCGCGAGAATCTGGAGCTCTGGGCGCAGCTGCACCAGCTGCCGGAGCATGAAACCAACATTGAGGCTATATTGGCGCGCGTTGGATTGAAGTCATTTTCCAACGATCGCACTGGAATATACTCACGCGGAATGTTGCAGCGACTGGCACTGGCGCGTACCGCACTGCACCGACCGACAACGTTGCTGCTTGACGAGCCGTTCGCTGCTCTTGACGGAGACGGACGCGAGTTGCTGTGCACACTCATCGCAGAGTGGCGCGCCGATAATCGCGCGGTACTGGTCGTAGCACATGGCAGCGGACTAACGGCGGACCGCACGCTGGTGCTCGCTGATGGGGTACTGGCGTGAGCCCGCTGACGGCGCTAGTGCGCAAGGAGCTGCGTGTCGAATTACGGTCGCTACATGGTACAGTTGCGGCAGGGATGTTGATGTTGGCATTGCTTCTTCTGCTGCGATTCACACTTACTAACGATGAAATAGCACAAGCGCGATTGGCGCCCGCCATTATCTGGAGCGTGCTGCTCTTTGCTGGACTGGGGTTGCTGACCCACACGGCTTTGCGCGAGGGCGACCGCGGCACAGGTGAGATGTTGCGACTGGCACCGCTCCCGCGCGCAACACTGTTTCTAGGCGCCTGGGCAGGCAACTTAGTGCTCCTATCAGGGCTGACTTTGCTTGCGTTCGGATTTTATATACTGCTCTTCGGCAACGGGTTCGGCGCGAACTGGGCGCCTGCACTGACTGTCCTACTGCTCTCGGTAGTCGGCGTCTCCGCTGCTGGAACGCTGACTACGCAGGCAGCGGCGCCGCTGCCTGGTGCGTGGATGCTTGGAACACTGCTCGCAATCCCGTTACTGCTCTTCACGGTGGTTGAAGCGTCGCTGCGTGCGTTGCAAGCGCTACAGCTGGATGATACAGGCGTCGTAACGGCTGTGACGCTACTACTGCTATACGACCTAGCATTCTTGGCAGGCGGTGCTTGGCTCAGCGAGCTCGCCGATTAGCGTCGTTCTAACCTCAATGCCGCCGAGTTGATACAAAAGCGGAGCCCTGTCGGGTTCGGTCCGTCATCGAACAGGTGACCCAGATGGGAATCACACTTGGAACAGATGACCTCAACCCTTCTCATCCCGTGGGATACATCCTCCTTTTCACCAATGGTATCTTCTTTCAGGGGTTGAAAAAAACTGGGCCATCCTGTCCCCGAATCAAATTTGTGTTCGGAATCAAATAATATTTCGTCACAACAAACACAATGGTATTTTCCGCTATCGTGACAATCCCAATATTCGTTGTCAAATGGAGGTTCTGTAGCACTACAACGACATACTTGGTATTGCTCTGGTGTTAACTTTTTTTTCCATTCGTCTTCACTCATATTCTTACAGGATACCTGCAGATTTCCCGCCTTTTTCAAATGCATTCAGTGCAATATCCAGATCTTTTTTCTCTAGTCCAGCGCTCATCATAACTCTAATTCTGGCCTTATCTCGAGCAACCATTGGGAATACTATAGGCAATGCAAAGACGTCGCGCTTCAGAAGCTCGGCGCTCAACGTTTGCGCCCGCTTGGCGGAACCGCACATGGCAGGGATGATGGGGGTAGTGGAATTCCCGGTATCGTAGCCCAGCTGCTGCAGTCCATTACGGAAATATTCGGTGTTTTCCCACAGGCGTTTAACGTGCTGTGGTTCTTCGTCGATTACGTCTAGTGCAGCGGTGCAGGCAGCCACTGTCGCGGGCGGTGCCGATCCTGACAGTAGGAAGGTGCGCGACTTGTTGAAGGCGTATTTTGCGAGCTGCTCACTGCCGGCGGCGAGCCCACCAACAACGCCGAACGCCTTGGAGAAGGTCCCCATTTCAATATCCACACTATCCTCCACATTATAGTGGACCCCAATTCCGCGACCATCACCCAAAACCCCTTCGCCGTGGGCGTCATCGGTGTAGGTCATGGCACCATACTCTCCGGCAAGCGCGCAGATCTTGTCTAGTGGAGCCGTGTCGCCATCCATCGAGAAAACTCCGTCGGTGATAATGAGCCGTCGGCCCGCGCTGGGAGCCTTGCGTAGCAGGTCTTCCAGCCCTCCCATATCGTTGTGGGGGTAGATGTTGCGCTCCGCCTTTGTAAGTCGTACACCATCGATAATCGAGCCGTGGTTCAGTTCGTCAGTGAAAAGGTGGTCCCCTTTGCCCACCAGCTGCGGAATTAGTCCAGCGTTGGCGGCAAAACCGGTTTGGTAGTAGATGGCTGCGTCACGGCGTTTGAACTCGGCAATGCGCTGTTCTAGCTTGACATGCAAATCCATGTTTCCCGCAATTGGGCGTACTGAGCCGGAACCTGCACCATGGCTGCGTACGGCAGCGATGGCGGCTTCTTTGAGCCGCGGGTGGTTGCTCAGGTTCAGGTAGTTGTTCGAGCAGAGCATCAGCATTTCGCGTCCGTTAACTTTGCAGCGGGGTGCTGAAGGACCTTCTAGTACTGGTGGCCGCCAGTCCAGATTCGCCTCAACGAGTGCCTCGTACTCATCGTGCATCCAGGCGGTGGGCTTGCTCATTCCTTACCTAGACCGTGGCGCAGGTTTTCAAGCATGTCGTCGACCATCTCATCCAGTCCGAAGCGAGGCGACCAACCCCACTCATCGCGCGCCGCGGAGTCGTCGACTGCGTCGGGCCATGAGTCGGCAATCGCTTGCCGCGCATCGGGTGCGTAGCGGCATTCGAAGCCAGTGACGCGCGCGGCGATGGCGTCCGCCAGTTCCTGTGCCGAGAAGGACATTGCACCGATGTTGAAGTCAGCGTGGTGCTTCAAAGCCTTGAGTGGCGCGTTCATCAGGTCCAGCGTGCCTGCAAGGGCGTCCTGCATGTACATCATTGGCAGCCGTGTTTCAGGACCAACAAAGCACTCGTAGCTGCCGTCCTGTAGCGCACCATGGAAGATGGCGATTGCGTAGTCGGTTGTCCCACCACCCGGCGGTGCCTGCCACGAAATCAGTCCGGGATAGCGTAATCCGCGCGCATCAACACCGTAGCGCTGGAAGTAATAGTCGCAGAGGATTTCGCCAGCGACCTTAGTGACACCGTACATAGTAGTCGGGTGGAGAGGTGCATCCTGCGGCGCCACTGCCGGGGTGTCGGGACCGAAGACCGCAATCGAACTGGGGCAGAAGAGCCGTTGCTCTCGCTCCCGAGCTACCTCGAGCACGTTGCGCAGGCCGTTGAGGTTGACATCGTAGCAGAGGGTGGGATTCTGTTCTCCTCCAACAGAGAGGATTGCAGCGAGGTGGTAGACCGTGTCTATGTTGTGCTCGGCGACGACTTGCGCATAGGCATTGACGTCGGTCACGTCACCCACCGCTGACGGTCCGCCAGCCGCGACTTCAGGCGACAGTGGGCTAGAGCGATACATTGCCACCACATCCCCGGCGGGGAAGCGCTCACGTAAGGCGAGCACCAGTTCGGTTCCGATTTGCCCTGCGGCGCCGGTCACTAGTATCCGCTTCTGTTCACGGGTGGACATGCGCTCGCTATTATGATGCACTATTTTAGGCTGGACGGCGCAACCCCCTTTTAGCGGCCGCGTCTCGCCTCGCATGGCGCTGCGCACACCGTTGATTATTGTCAACCTGAAGACCTATCCGCAAGGCTATGGTGATGCGGGCATCGCGCTCTGCCGCGATATGGCTGCCGTTGCGGAGGAATCAGGCGCTTGCCTTGCCGCCGCCACTAGCGCGGTGGATCTGCGACGCTATGCGCACAAGAGCGGCATTCCGGTATTGGCGCAGCACGTTGACGCTGTGCCGACCGGCGCGTATACAGGTGCAGTGTTGCCCGAGGCGGTTGCTGCTGCCGGTGCGGTCGGTACGCTGATTAATCATGCCGAGCGGCAACTCGAGTGGCCTACTATCGAGGCGACGTTGAGTCATGCCCGCAAGGCAGGACTGACAACCGTGCTCTGCACTGCAGACGTCGAGGCGACTGCACGTGGTGCAGCACTGCGACCGGATTATGTTGCTGTCGAGCCTCCTGAGCTTATTGGCGGTGATATCTCAGTTTCGACTGCTCGCCCGGAGGTTATCAGCGATTCAGTCGCAGCAGTCGCCGGTAGCAACGTTCCATTACTTTGCGGCGCTGGCGTAAAGACTCAGGTAGACGTAGCAAAGGCAATGGAGCTAGGCGCTGCGGGCATCCTACTGGCATCGGGCGTAGTGAAAGCCCCGAAGCCCCGAACAGTCCTAGAAGAGCTGGTTCAGGGGCTGTGAAAAACTATTAATATAGGGCTGGTTGACAACCGCCGGTTGCCTACCGGGATTCGTACTACAACTCCCGAGGGTCAGCCAGCATAAATGGTGAAAAAAATGTCAGTTGGAATTGAACCTCTAGGAGAGATGGTTTTGCTCGAGCTGGAGGAAGCCGCGGAGAAGACAGACAGCGGTTTCCTTCTGCCCGAAGCAGCTCGTGAGAAGATGAATGTAGGTCTGGTGGCGGGAGTCGGCCCTGATGCCGAACACGTCAAAGCGGGCGATCGCGTGGTCTACAAGAAATACGCCGGGACCGAGATTTCCTGGCAGGACAAGGAATACCTGCTCCTCAAGTCGGAAGACCTGCAGGCGAAGGTGCTATAGGAGGAAAAAATGGCTAAACAGATGATATATGGAGAAGATGCAAGACGCAAGTTACTGGACGGTATAAACACCGCTACAGATGCAATCAAGGTTACGCTGGGACCGAAGGCACGTACAGTAGTGCTTGACAAGTCATTTGGCAGCCCAACCATCATCAACGATGGTGTGACGATTGCCAAAGATATTGAGCTACCCGACCCGTACGAAAACATGGGTGCGCAGCTGGTTAAGGAGGTCGCGAGCAAGACGCAGGACAACGCCGGCGACGGTACCTGCACTGCAGCGATCCTGACTCAGGCGCTCGCAACGTACGGGTTGCGCGGAGTCTCGGCCGGTATGTCTCCAGTCAACCTGAAGGACGGCTTCGATCAGGCCATATCGGTAGTAGTTGATGAGCTGAAGAAGTCAGCCTCCCCGGTCGAGTCCGACGAGGTCATTGAGCAGGTCGCTGCGATTTCTGCGAACAACGACCAAGAAATCGGCAAGCTAATTGCCGACGCAGTCAGCAAGGTGGGGCAAGAGGGAATTATTACTGTCGAGGAAGCGAAGGGGATGGAGACCACTCTCAAGCTGGTCGAAGGAATGGAATTCGACAAGGGCTATGTCTCTCCATACTTCGTCACTGACCGCGAGAAACGCGAGGCTACCGTCGAGAACCCGCTGATATTGATGACTGACCATACAATTTCGTCGGCACAGGATCTGCTGCCGGCACTGGAACTGGGCGTCAAGCAGTTGAAGAAACCCATCCTGCTCATTTGCAAGGACCTGGAAGGCGAAGCGCTAGCGACACTAGTGCTGAATGTCGCGTCCAAGGTTCTCAAGGCATGCGCCGTGAAAGCCCCTGGTTTTGGCGACGATCAGAAAGAGCAGTTGGAGGATCTTGCAGTCCTGACCGGTGGTCGTGTTATCGGCAAGGATCAGGCTATGGAATTGAAAGAAATCACCGCCGATATGTTTGGAAAGGCAGACAAGGTAATCATTGGCAAGAACAAAACAACGGTTATTGGCGGCGGTGGCAGCAAGCCCGACGTCAAGGAGCGTGCGCGAATCCTACGTTCACAGGCTAAACTCGCCAAATCAAAGTGGGATCGTGAGAAGCTTGAGAAGCGTGTAGGTCGCCTTCTGGGCGGTGTCGCAGTTCTCGAGATTGGCGCGGCAACCGAGACTGAGATGAAGGAGAAGAAGGCCCGCGTCGACGATGCACTCAATGCTACTCGCGCCGCAATGGCTGAGGGCGTTGTGGCGGGTGGCGGTGTAGCACTACTACGCACCCGTAAGGCACTTGACAAACTCTCTAGCAAACTCGAAGGTGAGGAGGCGACTGGCGTCCGTATTGTGCGCGACGCACTTGCCATGCCGGCGAGTCAGATTGCCAAAAACGCCGGTGAAGACGGTGCCGTTGTGGTCTCGAAAATCAGTGAATCCAAGAAGGCTAATTTCGGCTTCAATGCCCGTACCAACACCTACGAGAACTTGATGAAGAGCGGAATCATCGATCCGGTCAAGGTAGTGCGTAATGCACTACAGGCAGCTGGCTCGATTGCAAGTTTGGTACTGACCACGGAAACGCTCGTTTCAGACATTCCTGAGAAGGAGTCTGCGATGCCAGACATGGGCGACATGGGTGGCATGGGCGGCATGGGTGGCATGGGCGGCATGGGCGGGATGATGTAGTCCCGTTTGTCCAAAAAATCTGAACTAAACTGTCGGTAGCTTAGCTGCCGTTCTATGAGAGCCTAATATCCGAGAGGTGGGCAGCTCGAGTTTACTCGCGCAGTATCTCCAGTGCATCTAGCACTTTCGCCGCGTGCCCCTTGGCGCGCACGTTGGGCCATACCTTAGCGATGGTACTGTCAGGAGCAATGAGAAAGGTCGAACGCGCAACACCCATGTACTCACGACCGTAGTTTTTTTTCATCAGCCATGCGCCATAAGGCTCCATGATAGCGTGCTCTGGATCAGTGAGCAGTCGCACTGCTAAACTATACTTGGCGATGAAGTTGCAGTGTTTTTGCGGTGAATCAGGCGAGACGCCGACAATATCACACTTTAGCAACGCAAAATCACCGATGAGCGCCGTGAATTCCTGAGCCTCAACTGTGCAACCGGGAGTGTCATCGCGCGGATAGAAATAGAGTACCAGCCAGCGATCTGCGAAGTCAGCTAGTGCTACGGTTTTGCCGTCCTGGTCAACCGCCTCGAAGGGTGGTGCGGGGTCACCAGCCTGTGGGATTTCAGCCATATTTTTCACGTCGACAGATATTAAAGTGGAATGTTACCGTGCTTTCGCTTCGGCCGTGGCTCGCGCTTACTGCTAAAGCGTTCCAGTCCACGTAACAGTTCGGCGCGTGTATCATGCGGAAAAATGACCCGGTCGATGTAACCCATTTCAGCCGCAATCCAAGGAGACGCGAATTTCTGGCGATACTCCTCGATTAGCTCGCGCCGTGTTTTCTCAGGATCAGAAGCAGCTGCCAACTCCTTGCGAAAAATGATGTTCACTGCTCCCTCAGAACCCATGACCGCGATTTCGGCGGTTGGCCACGCCAGGTTTAGGTCGGCACGGATATGTTTTGACGCCATCACGTCATACGCACCGCCGTATGCCTTGCGCGTTATCACCGTTAACTTTGGGACGGTTGCCTCAGCGAAGGCGTAGAGCAGCTTGGAGCCATGGCGAATGATGCCGCCATGCTCCTGCTCCCGTCCCGGTAGAAAGCCGGGAACATCTACAAAAGTGACTAACGGCAGGTTGAAGGCGTCGCAGAAGCGAACGAAGCGCGCCCCCTTAGTCGATGCTTCAATGTCAAGGCAACCTGCTAGATGTTGTGGCTGGTTAGCCACTACACCAACGGGAAAACCACCCAGCCGCGTGAAGCCAATGACCAGGTTTTGAGCCCAGCTCGGCTGTAGCTCAAGGAAATCTCCATCATCCGCCACGGTGGTGATGATGTCGCGAATGTCGTATGGGGTATTGGGATTGTCTGGCATCAAGTCATCTAATTGCGGTCGTTCATCGTTACCAGACGGGGGCACGAGTCGCGGTGGCTGTTCCAGATTGTTCTGCGGCAGAAATGCGAGCAGTCGTCGCAGTTCCACAAACGCTTCTTGCTCGTTGGCCGTTGTCAGGTGCGCCACGCCAGAGAGCGAGCTGTGGGTCTGCGCGCCGCCTAGCTCCTCAAAACCGATTTCCTCGTGCGTTACTGTTTTGATGACATCAGGACCGGTGATGAACATGTGCGATGTCCCTTCGGTCATGATGATGAAATCTGTCATCGCTGGGCTATAAACTGCGCCGCCGGCACATGGCCCCAGAATGAGTGAGATTTGCGGGATGACGCCCGATGACTGGACGTTGCGCCAGAAAATCTCGGCATAACCGCCCAGCGAGATGACGCCCTCTTGGATACGTGCACCACCCGAGTCGTTGAGCCCGATAACTGGTGCCCCCATCCGCGCGGCAAGGTCCATTACCTTACAAATTTTCTCAGCGTGCACCTCTCCTAGCGCCCCTCCAAAGACTGTGAAGTCCTGCGCGAAGAGATAGATTGGCCGTCCCTCGATGGTACCGTGTCCGGTCACCACTCCGTCGCCAGGCCACCGTCGTTTTTCCATCCCAAAGTTAGTGCTACGGTGCTTCGCCAGTGCGTCTAGCTCGACAAAGCTACCATCGTCGAGTAGCGCCTCCATTCGCTCGCGCGCAGTCAGCTTGCCGGCCGCGTGCTGTTTCTCAACACGTTTCGCATCGGAGCGCTGTGCCTGCGCCAGTCGCTGCTCCAGCTCCTCGATACGCTCACGCGTTGTCATCAGCCGGCAGCGGCTGGCGGCTATAACGATGGCTGCGTCCGTTAACCCTAAACCCCTTTCCCTCGCTCACGGCAGCGTGAGCAACCTTCAGTCCGTACGCGGGGCCCGTGATTTCTACCCAGACGAGATGCGATTGCGCAGCTGGCTTTTTTCGCATTTCCGCGCCGCGGCGCAGCTGCACGGCTTCGAGGAATATGATGCGCCGATGCTGGAGCACGAGACCCTGTATACACGCAAGGCGGGCGAGGAAATTACTAACCAACTTTACACCTTTGAGGACAAGAGCGGCCGTCGTGTCGCGCTACGCCCTGAGATGACGCCTTCGCTGGCACGGATGGTGCTGGCGCGCGCTGGGGCGCTGCCGCTGCCTATCAAGTGGTTCTCGATTCCGCAGTGCTGGCGTTACGAACGGATGCAACGTGGACGCGGACGCGAGCACTACCAGTGGAACGTTGATATCTGGGGCAGCGAGGGTGTTGAGGCCGACGTCGAGCTGCTAGCGGTGCTCTGCACATTCTTTGGTCGCGTCGGACTGACGCCCGCTGAGGTGGGATTGCGTTTCAGCAGCCGCAAGGTGCTACAGGAGGTGCTCGATTCAGTCAGCATCACGGGCGAGCAGTTCGCCGCCGTCTGTATCGTAATCGACAAGCTTGGTAAGCTACCGCTCGCCGAGGCTACGGCGCAATTTGAGGAGCTAGGGCTAGACACCGAAGCGGTTGCAACGATCCAGCATACGCTTGGTTTGCACGATTTAGACGCCCTCGCAAAGACCTTGGATGATGACAGTGTCGCCGTTGCGGAGCTGCGTACGCTCCGGACGCTAGCCGAAGGTTACGGCATCTCTGAATGGCTTGAGTTCGACGGCTCGATTGTGCGCGGGCTGGCGTATTACACTGGCCCGGTCTTTGAAGCCCATGCTCGCAGCGGCCAGTTGCGTGCTATCTGTGGTGGTGGTCGCTATGATAGACTTCTCTCGTCTTTTGGGGGGAAGGACCTACCAGCGACTGGTTTTGGCTTCGGTGACATGGTAATCTTAGAATTGCTCAAGGATTGCGGCCAGATTCCGGAGCTGGAGGGTAGCGTGCAGGACGTGGTCTTTGCACTGAAAACTGAGTTGCGGCCAGCGGCGATGGAGGTCGCCAATCGTCAGCGTGCACAAGGCCAGAGCGTCGATTTAGTGCTCGAGGAGAAACGACTCAAGTGGGTGCTAAAGCATGCCAATCGCTGCGGTGCGAAGCGGCTGTTACTGCTCGCACCTGAAGAGTGGGAGCGCGGGTTCGTGAAGGTACGTGACTTGGTAACTGGTGTGGAAAGCGAAATCGCGCCGGACGCTCTCTGAAGTCTTGCTTTGTCACCCGGCAGGCCAAATATAGTAAAATAAAATCTTTCGACGATTATTATTTAAATAAAGCCCTACCCAACAGCAACATATTCTTAATACCCTCAGTCACTCCCCTATTGTGGACTACGAGCGGCTGACCGAAGCATACAGTGCGATGGAACAGACGCGCAGCCGACTCGAGCTTGCGACTCTGTTGGCAGGGCTATTCCGTGACACACCACCGGAAGAGTTGGCGGCGGTCGCGTATCTTTGCCTGGGCAAGCTCGGCCCTGCTTATGATTCACGCGAGGTTGGACTCTCTGACAAGAGTGTTCTCCGCACGCTGGCGCTTGCCAGCGGTACTCCGTTGGATAATCTACAGGCAAACTATGCCAAAGCAGGCGATATTGGTCTTGTCGCTGAAGAAGCGCTGGCGGCCAAGTCGCAGCAGCCGTTGTTCGGCTCGCCATTGACTGTCAGTCGCGTGTGGGAACGTCTGCACGCCCTCTCCCTTGAAACTGGGAGTGGCTCGCAGGAACGCAAGTTCCGCGCGCTGGCCGAGTTGCTGCATGACGGCACCCCGCAGGACGCGCGCTACCTTTGCCGCACTGCGGTCGGCAAGTTGCGGCTGGGTTTCAGCCAGATGCTGCTGGTCGATGGATTGGCAGAGGCTTTCGGCAGTCGGGAAGAACGTAGCATGGTCGAGGCTGCCTACAATCGCCATCCTGACATCGGGTGGCTAGCGCAGCGTACTGCCGCCGATTTCAGCTCGCTGGCTGATGTGCGAACCACACCAGGAATCCCACTACGTCCAATGCTTGGCGAGCGGCTCTCATCAGCCGAAGCGGTACTCGAGAAGCATGACGGCGAATCTGCCTTTGAGTGGAAATACGACGGGTTGCGCGTGCAAGCGCATCTGCTGAAGGGCGGCACGCGGCTCTTCTCGCGCAGCCTAGAGGATTTAACTCCACAATTTCCTGATGTGGTGGATGCGCTGGAACAGGCGCTACCGACTGGCGTGATTGTCGAAGGTGAAGCGCTTGCGATTGACGAAGCGGGCAACCTGCTACCGTTCCAAGTTATCGCAAAACGACGCGGACGTAAGCACGGCCTAGCTGAAAAACTGGAGGAAATCCCGGTTGGTGTGCGGTTGTTTGACCTGCTTTATGCCAATGGGCAGGAAACGCTCGACACTGCTTTCACCGAGCGACGTGAACAACTCGAGACACTGTTCACGCCGTCCGATCGTGTCGCCTGCACAACATTGCTGCGAACTACCAACGCAGCGGAGGCGGAGCAGTCCCTGCTGGATGCACTGGAAGGTGGCTGTGAGGGGCTGATGTCCAAGGCACTCAACGGCAGCTACCGTGCCGGTGCGCGCGGCTGGCAGTGGATAAAGTACAAGCCAGATTACCGCAGTGATCTGGCTGACACAATCGATGCGGTTGTCGTTGGCGGATTCCACGGCCGAGGTCGGCGCGGTGGTTTCTGGGGCGCGCTGCTGATGGCGACGCGTACACCCACCGGCTTCGAGACTGTCTGCAAGCTCGGCTCTGGCTTCAGCGACGAGGACTTGGCTACTCTGAAGCAGCGTCTGGACCCTATCCAGCGCACTGGACCGCCCGCTGGACTGAAGTGGAAACTCGAGCCTGACGCGTGGTTCGAGCCTGAACTGGTTCTTGAGCTGCTCGGCGCCGAAATTTCACAGTCACCCATCCACACCTGCGGTGGCGGCTATGCCGTGCGCTTCCCCCGCTACAAGCGCCAGCGCGATGACAAAACGCCCGAAACAGCGACGGAGAGCGACGAAGTAATCGCGTTGTACAAGATTTAATGGGGCGGGGCCCGGGAGTTGAACCCGGGACGAGGGATCCACAGTCCCCCAGTTTTACCACAACTAGCCTAACCCCGCCACGCTCGCGGCGGACG
>NYZZ01000027.1 GCA_002687355.1 Methanobacteriota archaeon | reverse complement strand
TGAAGGAATCATCCAGCACAACACTACAATCCGACTCGAATTCTCTTGGACAAGACCCGCTGACACGACCGATGAAACGCTCTACGATGGAGCAAACGAAACTGGCGTAACATTCTATATTGATGATTACCTTCCTTTTGTGCCACTTATTCCCCTAATAGAACCTCCTGAGGAATCAAGTGTCATTTCCGCCAATCTGCTCTCCGCGCTCTACTTGCTGACGCTGCCGCTGATGGGAGGCATTGGATGGTGGCTGCACGGGCGCTATCACACACTAGCTGCAATTGCAGGACCATCGCAACCTGGTGACTTGCCTCGGCTGCTGCTGGTAGGGGCTCTGCTGGTCACAGGCGTCACCACGGCGCTGGTGATGTATTCGTTCCACTCGCGGCAGCTCGGAGCGCGTGAAGACCTTGTGTTGTTGCACACCGGTCTGCTGGCATTAGTTGTCGGCAGCTGTGGATCGCTTTGGGGCGCCGCTGCCGATCGCTGGGGAGAGCGGCGCAAGATGATGCTGGGCGCGTTGGGCGGTGCCGCGCTGCTGGCACTGATATTCCCGTGGCTCTCGCTGGGAGCTTTCATTGCCGCTTCGATGCTGCAAGTGGCGCTACTCTCGTCGTCGCGGCTGGCGTTTGCCGCGATGACTGAATGGTATCCCGACCGCAAGGGCGAGGCAATTGGCCTGCTCTACGCCGTCGCAATGCTGGCGTCGGCGCTGGTATCGCTCGCTGCCGGGCAAATTTATGACAGACTGCTCGACGCACGCGGTGCGGCTGACGCAATGCTGGGACTAGCAGTGCTGCAGGTACCACTGCTGCTGCTGGCGGCTTGGCTAGTGCTGGCGCTACGCGGCGACGAGTTCTCGCGACCGGCGTGGGCGGTGCGAGGCGCCGTACCTGCTACGACTGGCGCTGCCCCGTCAGGAATCACCACTCGACTGACCGGACTGCGCCAGCTTTTCGTCTTCGAGAGTCGCTGGCCGCCGCTAATCCTGCTGGGAGTGCTGCTGGTGGCGATGCCGCGCGGCGCGGTAGTGCTGACGTCGCTGCGCTACTTCGAGGTGCGCGGCGCTGACGTTGACTTCTCGGCACTGCTCGAGGCGTGGGCGGTGCTGATGGTGTTGATTCTCTTCACAATTATCGGCCGAGTGTGTGACCGTCTGGGAGCTGAGCGAGTGTTGCTCTGGTCTGCGCTCGCCTATGGTGGCTTGTGGTCGCTATTCGCGTTTGGTCTGCCACTGACAGTTGCCATCATCATCTTCGTAATTCCTGTCTACCCGATGCTGCTGGTTTCAGACGATGCGTTGCTGGCACGCTTCACCACCGCTCGCGAGCGCAACCGCGGCCTTGGGATGGCAGGTGCAACAGCGCAAGTTGGGCAGGCGCTTGGCATCGCGCTGGGATACCTGATGATGGGCTTTTTCCTCGACAGCGGGATGGCCAACCTGGACGCCTACCACTGGACTTACCGCGTTAACATCCTGTTCTGGGTAGCCGCCATCGGCTGTACCTGGTGGCTCTCGCAGAAGCTGCGTGGCGAACCGGGGCCAGAGGCATAAATTCCGGAGATTGCCTCTTTTACCCGCGGTCGCTCCGCTATTATGGCGTTCCTATTGTTCAGCTGCAGCTTGCGTGACAGTTCCCGCTCGCAAGTAATGGTAGAAGCGCTGCGGACCGAGCTCGAGGGAGCCGGCCACGAGGTGGAATACCTCGACCTGCGCGAGGCGGGGCTGCCTCTCTGCAACGGCGACGACTGCTACGACCATCCGGCGACGAAGGCGCTGCGCGTGTCGGTCGCAGCAGCTGACGGAATAATTTTCGCGGTCCCGGTCTACAATTTCTACGCCAGTGCAGCCGCCAAGAATATTGTGGAGCTGGGCGGCTCCACGTTCGAGGGCAAGGTGGTCGGCTTCATCTGTGCCGCTGGCGGACGCAACAGCTACATGTCGGTGATGAGCCTCGCTAACTCACTGATGCTCGACTTCCGCTGCCATATCCTGCCACGCTATGTCTACGCCAGCAAGGAGTCGTTCAGCGACGGCAAGCTGGCGGACCCGGAAATCTCCGGACGCATTAGCGAAATGGCGCACGAAATAGTGCGTGTCAGCCAGGCACTCGCTGCCAGTTAGCTAGCGACGCTCTAAGTCCTCTGTGAGGCGTTTGTAACGCTCCTCGGAGATGTAGCCGTTCTGGTACAGTTTTTCCAGTTTTTCCTGCTCTTTTTGATCCGAGTCCCGAGTCGTGGCTTCCTGCCCGGCGTCCGGCGAATCAAGCCCCATCATTCTGGGAACAATCTCCGAGATCAATGCCTGAGTTTCGCCGAGGTCGAGTTTACCGTCGGCATCCGAATCGTATTTCGCGAACAGCGCATCCGCGTCAACGTCGCCGGGCCAGTTCCCGTCCGATTTGGTCAGTTCGACCATGATATCGTATTCCTCTTTCGATAGCTCCCCGTCACCATCACTGTCCCTTTCTGCCATGACCGCTTTTGCCATCATATATGTCAAGAATCTGAGAACGCTGGTAGGATCATAAATCGCGTAGAGTACTAGTAAAATACCAAATGACTGGGGAATTAGAAGAAAGAAGGGGCCTTCACTAGTAATCCAGAACACGTATATCCCAAGTAACAGAATACAAAGAACAAAGAACAGTTCCCTGCGCGTGGGGTCTCTCAAGTTCCAACAACCAGGTCGAAGACCGCAATGATGGCAGCGGCGACCGCAATCGCACGTAGCGTCAGCAGTCGCGCCTGTAGCTTCGCCTGCGCCGCTGTCTGCGGGTTGTTGATGGGACAGACGGTACCGCCGACCTCTTTCGTTGAAAAGGTGGCGTGGAAGACGCACGTGCGATCCCACGCCTCGAAGATGCAGAGCCATCCACCCGCAAGCGGCAGGAACAGTCCCCAGCTCCATGCCTCCGGCGCACCGGTCAGGACCATCAATACCGCTCCAACGGCGGAGAATGCCACCAGCCCCCATCCGAACCGCTCGCGTCTCCGTACGCCCGCGTCATCGATATTGGAGCACGGCGTCCCCTCAGCACGTGCGTAGCGTACCACTAACCCAAGCAGGATGAGTCCACCGCCGACGATAGTGTGCTGGTCGATAACAGCGCCCCACGCCAGCAGTACCCAGATGGGATTCAGAACAGGCTCGATGAGCGAAATTAGCGATGCCTCCTGTGCCTTGATGTGGCGCACGCCGTTGGCGAACAGTCCGTAGGCGAGTGCCATCTGTACTGTTCCGAGTACCCCGACCCAGACCCACTCATCGTCCGCCAGTTGCCTTTCCTGTGTTAGTACGAACGGCAGCAGCACGATTCCGCTGCAGGCGAAGCAGAGGAACACGAGCCAGCCAGGATCCTCCTCTCGCAGATAGCGCAGACAGATGATTACGCCGGCATAGGTCACGCCCGCCCCGACTGCCAGTATTGCACCGTTCGCTTGCGAGTTACCGATGACGGCAGAGCCAATCACGGCGACGCCCGCCATCCCGCACGCTATGCCTGCGATGTTTGCCCGTTCAAGCCGTTCATTGAGCCAGAACGCGGAGCCGAGCAGTACCCAGAAGGGTGCCAGATATTGGAGGAAGATGACGTTGCCTGCATCGGTCGACGAGGTCATTGCCTGCACGTAGAGTAAATTCATCGCAGCGAAGAATCCGACCAGCGGCAGCAGCCCCGGCCGCCAGCGTACCTGCTTCCAGTCTACGAAGAGCGCCATCCCGCCCGCGGCGAATAATGATCGCCAACACGCCACCAGCAGTCCACGCGCATCCGGGTCAATGGCTTGGATGGCTGGTGCTTTGAGGAAGAAGCCTGAGAGGCTCCAGCTGATTGCCGCAGCCGCGACCAGCAGACGCCCCCGTGTCAGCAGCACGCGCCGGCAGGCAGGGGGGTGTTAAAGCGCCGCTCGCAGAGCATCGATATCTGCCCCGTTGAGGCCTACTTGTCGTATGCCGTCACGACGCCACACAGTCTTGCCGTCGCGGAACAGCACCATCGTCGGCACAACATTGAGGTCGAAATCGTCCCAGAGCGCGCTTCCCTCATCGGTTACGTCTCCCATCGCCTTCTCCACTGAAAGCTCAGTTTTCTTGAATTCGGCCATGAAATCGCGGCAGTAGGGGCACCATTTGGCAGAGAAAGTGACTGCCAGCGTGCCGTCACGAGAGAGCGTCGTGCCTTCGAAATCAGCAGCTGTAAGCCGTTCCATGCGCAGGTAGTGTCGCGCCTGATTTGAGGGCGCGCCTTCGGCGACACGCTTTAGCCACCGCGCTGGGTCGGCCGCCATGCCTTCCACGCTGAGGATCGCCGTTACCGGCGCAGCTGGCCAGATTGGGTACAGCCTGCTGCCACGGATTGCTTCCGGCGAGATGTTTGGCCCGGACCAGAAAATCCGATTGCAATTACTTGAGATTCTGCCGGCGTTGGACGCGCTGCGCGGCGTAGCAATGGAATTGCAGGACTGCGCCTTTCCGCTTCTTGAAGAGGTCGTTATCACCACCGACCCTGACGCGGCATTCGCCAATGCGAACTGGTGCCTACTTGTTGGCAGCAAACCGCGCGGCCCAGGTATGGAACGGTCAGACTTGCTACAGGAAAATGGCCGCATCTTCGTCGGTCAGGGCGCAAGCATCGACGCGCATGCGGCTGACGACTGCCGCGTTGCCGTCGTTGGGAATCCGTGCAACACCAATTGCATGATTGCCGCCGCACAGGGCTCGCGGCTCGGCCCAGAGCGCTACACAGCCATGATGCGATTAGACCAGAACCGCGCTACAGCGCTGCTGGCACAGAAGGCGGGCGTTGCTGTGGGCGAGGTAAGTGATGTCGTGGTCTACGGCAACCACAGCTCTACTATGTATCCAGACGCTGTCAACGCACGCATCGCAGGCCAATCGGCGCCCGAGGTGATTGCTGATGGTGACTGGCTACGCGGCGACTTTCTCGAGACTGTAGGACATCGCGGCGCCGCAATTATCGCCGCTCGCGGTCTCTCAAGCGCCGCTTCGGCAGCTAATGCACTGGTTGATCACGTCCGGGCGCTCAACACACCAAGCGATACAATTCATGGGCTAGCAGTATGTTCGAGTGGCGAGTACGGAATCCCACAGGGTGTATGGGCTGGAATGCCGGTGCGCACCACTGCACCAGGCGCATTCACAGTTGTAAGCGATATCAAGCACGATGGTTTCGCTCTCAATGCGCTGGAGAAGACAGGTACCGAGCTAGCGCATGAGCGCGAGCTTGTGGGCGACTTTCTTTAAATATCGGTATTCGGAAAAGCAGAGTCTAGTTTTGCATAGTCGCCATACTGCGCAAAGTTGGCGCTGAAGAGCTGTGCCAGCTCGGCCGCTTTCGCGTCGTAGGCGTCCCCATCAGCCCAGGTGGCGCGCGGGTTGAGCAGTTGCGAGTTGACGCCTGGAACTGCTTGCGGTACCAGTACCCGGAAGACCGGATGTGGTGTGACCTCTGCGTCGCCGAGTTCGCCCTCCATAATGGCCGCTAGCATGCGCCGCGTGTCGGTCAGCGCCATGCGGTGACCGCTGCCGTAGGGTCCGCCAGTCCAGCCGGTGTTCACCAGCCAAGCTTCGGCGGAGTGCCGTTCCAGCTTCTCGCCGAGCAGTTTTGCGTAGGCCGCGGGGTGCTGCGGCATGAATGGCGCGCCGAAACAGGTTGAGAAGGTAGCGCTCGGCTCAGTGACACCGCGCTCGGTACCGGCGACTTTGGCAGTGTAGCCGCTCAGGAAATGGTACATTGCCATTTCGGGCGTCAGTTTCGCTACTGGCGGCAGGACTCCGAACGCATCACAGGTCAGGAAAATTACGTTGCGCGGATGCCCCCCCATCCCAGATGGCTCAGAGTTGGCGATGTGGTCAAGTGGGTAGGAGACGCGCGTGTTCTCAGTAATCGAGTCGTCGGCGAAATCGACACTGCCGTCATCACGCACAACGATGTTCTCCAGTAGCGCCCCGGGTCGGATAGCGTCGTAGATTTCTGGCTCACGGTCGCGCTCGAGTCCAATGGTCTTGGCGTAGCAACCGCCTTCGAAGTTGAAAATACCGTTGTCGGACCAGCCATGCTCGTCGTCGCCAATGAGTCGCCGTGCAGGGTCTGTCGAGAGTGTTGTTTTCCCTGTACCGCTTAGCCCAAAGAAGAGTGTGGTATCTTCGTTGTTACCGATGTTTGCAGAGCAATGCATCGGCAGTACTCCATCAAGCGGTAGCAGGTAGTTCAGGACGGTGAAGATGCCTTTCTTGATTTCACCACCATATTCTGTGCCGCCAATCACGATTAGCCGTTGCTCCAGATTGACAGCGATGAAAATCTCCGAGTTCAGCCCCAGTTCTTTCCAGTCTTCGACTCTGGCGGAAATTGCGTTCAAGACCGTGAACTGTGGCGTAAAGTCGTGAAGCTCTTCGCGTGATGGGCGGATGAACATGTTGTGGGCGAAATGAGCCTGCCAAGCACGCTGTGTCACCACACGCAGCGGCAGTCGATAGCGCTTATCGGCGCCAGCGTAGCCGTCGAAGACGAATAATTCATTATCTTCCATCACCTCGCGGACGAGTGCGTGCAGACGGTCAAATGCTTCGACCTCAAGCGGCTGGTTAACCGCCCCCCAATCAATGTGTGCCTCTGACGGCGGCTGCCGTACGAAAAAGCGATCCTGCGGAGAGCGTCCAGTGTAAATCCCTGTTTTCACGGCGACAGTGCCGGACTCAGTCGCGACGCCTTCGTCGCGGTGCAGCTCCAAATCGCGGTAATCCTGCTGCGAGAGGTTGCGATGCACGAGCCTCGGCGAGAGCCCTAGCTCTCCCGCGAAATCCATGCGGCGGCACCAGAGCGTGCATTAAATAGTTGGGTGTTCCGTCGGGCGGGCGTTTATCAGCGGGCCGGTGGTCTAGGGGTTATGACGTCGCCCTTACAAGGCGAAGATCGGCGGTTCAAATCCGCCCCGGCCCACCACTCCCGCCGCCGTCGCAAGGCGATGGGGCAGCACTTTCTGGTCGACGAGAATATCGCCGATTGCATCGTCGCTGCTGCCGAAATCACCTCAGGCGAGCGCATCCTAGAAGTCGGTCCCGGCCGCGGCGTCCTCACCGAGCGGCTGATGCCGCTCGGCAAGCTGGTCGCCGTTGAGAAGGACCGCTGGCTGGCAGCAGTGCTGCGGCAGCGGTTCGACGGCGAGTTGCTACTGATTGAAGGCGACGCGCTGGAAGTCGAGCTACCGGCGGCAGACGTGATAGTCGCCAACCTGCCCTACGCCATTTCGTCGCCGCTGTTGTTCCGCCTCTTCGACGTTGAGTGGGAGCGAGCGGTGTTGATGTTTCAGGAAGAGTTCGCCCGCCGGCTTGTCGCCTCACCTGGGAGCAAGGCGTACGGTCGCCTGTCGGTGATGGCTCAGCACCACGTCGCCTGTCGTAAGCTGTTCCGCGTCTCGCGTACCTCGTTCCTGCCACAGCCACGGGTGCATTCGTTGGTGGTGCGACTCGAGCGACGCGCGCCGGACTACGAAGTTCGTGATTTCACCATCTTCGAGCGAGTTGTCGCAACGCTCTTCCAGCACCGGCGCAAGACCGTCCGCAACGCGCTGCGGCTCGAGTTCCCCGACGCGACGATTGAGCAGCTGCCGCATCTGCAGGAACGCGGCGAGGTGCTGACGCCGACGCAGATGGCTGGGCTGGCGGATTTGCTATCTGTCTGACATCGCTAGAAAAACTTCTTCATCATTAACAGGTCACGGAAGCTTGCCTTGACCTTCAGCTCACCCTTGGCATATGCCTTGACGGGCGATAGCTCCCGCTTTAGCAACAACAGTATTGTCTCGTTAGTGGCCTTGATGACCACGTCGGCGTCGGTTGAGTCCCCCTCGCCGAATTGAGTCAAGCTGTTGTCCTCCAGCCTTGCGATAAGCGTCGGACCATCTATGACAACGATAGCGACAGTGCGATCCTTGCCTTCGACCATCTTCGCGAATCCCTCGTCATCAGCCAAGCGCGTGTTGAACACGGCCGCCTTGGCTTGCAGTTTTTCCAGCAGTTCACCCATCATTTTCACCGAAGTCGTCCAACGTCACTTTTTGCTCAATCCGCTTGAGCGTCTTCCAGCTCTTGCGAGTGCCAGGGGGCCACTTCCCGCGCTCACGCCGGTATTGCTTCAAAAACGTAATGGTCTGTTCATCAGACGGGTAGCCGCTGCCGCAATCACCCAGCTCATCTTTCAATCGTTCCATCGCCGCTTCTCGCGCCTCCTTGGCCAGAATTGACGCTGCCGCGACGACTGGGATATTCTGGTCGGCTTTCGTCTGCGCGATGATTTGACAATCCATTCCTGGTGGCAGGTGGGTGGAAACCCTGTGTCCTACTTTCTCCCCGTCCAGCTCTGGCGAATCTATGAATGCCACTGTTGGCGCCAGCTGTGTAATCAGTCGTGCGAAGGCGCGTTCCTCGAGCCGATTCAGCCCCCCTTCAGCGACCCAGCGGTCAATTGTCACTGGCTCAATTAGTTCCACGGCACATTCACAGCTCTGCCGGATGGCAATTGATAGTTCGCGTCTTCGTCGTGACGATAGCTGTTTGGAGTCGCGCACACCGATCTCCCGTAGCACCTTATCTTCCTCGATCGCGACAATCGCAACTGCCATTGGCCCTAGCACAGGTCCGCGCCCCGCCTCGTCAATTCCAGCAATCAGCCCCGGCATTGCCTTGCCCGTATTACAGTTCATGTCTCAATCTCCAGCGTCGCAAATCCGCGTGCCATGAAATAAGCACCCTGACTGGCTGGCATCTCGGTCACCTCGTCAGGTTTCAGGCTTGCTACATCCCCCATCGCGACCGGGTGTCCGGCGACACAGCGTACCTTCACTGGTGCTTCGCCCAGAGCAGTAGCCTGTCGGTAGGGGTCGAAAGTGCGCAGCTCTTCGAGCGTCATGCTCTGCGCCAGCAGGCCTGTGCCGCCGTGAAGCGTCCCGGGCAACCGAATAAGCCGGTGCAGGTCGCCAGTAACGGGTTCATCGGCGTGCACGGCGCACTCAATGAGCGCGGCGTCGCGAAGCGCGGTTTGCACGCGACGCGGAAGCGCGTCGAAAACCCCTTGTGGCGTACCGTCGAGCTGCGCCCGCTTGGCCATAGTGGAGCCGATACCCGGCAACGACTTCAGTCGCGCCAGTTGTTCCTTCGCCGGCAGCGCCTGCGTTTCCGTCAGCCACGCACTCGCGAAGCGCGCGACGCGTCCCTGCCAGCCCGGTGCATCGGTCGAGGGGAGCCGCAGCTCGCCCGTCGTGCGATGTTTGCCCTTGAACTTCCGTGTGTGCCCCGCGTCGTGTAGCAGCCGCTCGACGTCGGCGCCAAGACCGGTCAGGTAATCTGCCAGCTCACGCCGTGCCCCTGACGGCAGCCCGAGCACCACTGGCGCACGGACATGCACGTGGTAGCCACGACCACCACTGAAGACCATTTGCAGGTTTTCTATAGCGATTCCCAAATCGCCCATTAGGAAGTCCTCGACGAGCCGCACCGTCTGTCCACGGATGATTTCAATCAGTTTGCCGAAAGTAATCTTACCTTGCTTGAGCAATTCCATCTCTGGCAAGTGGTCAGCATCCAGGTCGAAAATAAGGTCGGCCGCTTGCCATTGCTTTTCATTCATTTTGCCGGCTGATGGGTGTGCGTAATACGCCACGGAATGGTAGACGTGCATTGGTGCCTCGCGCGCCAGTCGTGTCTGCAGTCCATCCTCGCTGCGGAACGCTAGGTGGCGTTGCATTAGCTTGTCGCCCCAGCCGAACATTCCCCACTCGCGCGTGGTGAACCGCGGCGGCAATTCCGGTTCGGCTCGTGCGTAGAATTCGCGGAAGCGCTCCTGCAACCATTCACGCGTGTAGCGCAACGGCAGGCTTGCCTTGTGTTTCGCGATATCCTCTTTCAGGCTCATGTCAGCGCCGCCTCCCACTTCTTTCGCGCGCCACGCACGGTTAGCAATCCCACGCGCAGTCGCTGTCCGAGCGTGAACTTCCATGGCGGTCGCGGCAATCCGTCGGAGAATGCGGCGAGCAGTTCGCGCTGCGCGTCTGCGTCACCCGTGAGCTGGAGCCAGGTAACGCTGCCGCTACTTCCAGGAGTCTCGGCCCAGAGCTCCAACGTAAGTTCACCGTGCCGTATTTCGTAGCGGAACAGGTGAGCCGCACGCTGGAACGGGATGACCAGCGCCACCTGCGTGAAGGTTCGGACGTCGTCGCTGCGCGTGTATTCCCACTCCAGTCTCTCTAGTGTCGTGCGCAGTGCTGTGGCAGCCGAGCGTGGTTCGAAGCAAACTGGCAGCTTCACCACAGCAATTCGCCGCCAATGGCGGGATAACCCAGTTCACAGCCTTCCAGCACACGCGGGTGGATTTCGCCGAACACCAGCGTGTCGCCCAGTGACGCGCAGCGACCAGCAATGAACATGTTGTCCTCGACGGGCTGTGCCTCGCCTTCCACGCCGAGTCGCTGCGCGACCGCCTGCGCGGTGGCACGTGCTTTGGAAAAGGGTGCGCGACTGTTCAGCTCGATCCAGCCCAGTGCTAGTCTATTGGCGTGGTCGCGCACGACCCAGCCCACCTCGAAAATGCGCTGCGGCAGCTCATGGTGTCGATTGGTGCGCAGCAGCTCCAGCAGGCCTGGCAGCAGCGCCGGTCGCAGCAAGTGATATTCCTCTCCGACAGGGTTGGCGACGTGCGCCTCTCCTGCTGACTCGCGCTGCGGCAGTTCGTGCTGGGCCCGCGCAGAACTCAATGTAAGCGAAACCACTTCCTGGAATCCAAGCCCGAGCAGCGCTTCACGGCACCCCCTTTCGCGCGGTCGTGAAGCAGTCTCCATGCCGAAGGTGGCGAGTCGCGGCAGGTATTCGGGCAGTTTCTCGTATTCAAGTCCAATAGCGAGCTCCTCAAGCAAGTCCACTGGGTGCAACAGGTCAGCCCGCCAGGCAGGCACCTGCACTACCCATTCGTCCTCGTGCAGTTCCGGTTCGAGTCCGCAACGGCGAAACGCACGGTGCATCTGCTCGGCGCCCGGGTCCCATCCGAGCAGTTGTGTTAGGTAGCGATGGTCGGCGCGGTGCTTTCGCGGCGTCATGTCAGGGACGATATACTTCTCGCTTGGGTAGCGGATCTCCAGCGCCTCGGCGCTGCCACCTCGCTCGACGAGCGCGGCAGTGACGATATTGAGACAGGTTTCTACAGCCTGCCGGTCTAGCCCCTGCACGTCAATTAGCACGTCAGTTGTATCCTCTGAAAGTGCAGTCAGCTGACCGTTGATAATTGGCGGCATCGAGAGCACCTGCTCCTGTGAATCGACAATCAGCGGGTAGCGCTTTTCACCCTCTAGAATGTGTGCATATTCTATACCCTTAGGATGTTCTTGCAGTATTTCCTCAGGCGTCATCGGTTCGTCATAACCGAGTGGGATGAAGGCGGGCTCATGTAGTGAGCAACCGTAGAAGCGGAACGGCGGTTCAAGTGGCTTCAAGTCGTGTATACCAATGGACGCCTTGCGTCTCTTCCTCCCTGTAGTGACATGCAACTTTTCTTGCAGTTCCATCAGCGACCGAAGCGCGACGTTGTCGAGTACGACACCACGCACGATACCGCCTAGGAACCAAGGGCGTATCTCGGTGATGCTTGGCTCGACCGAGAGCCACGTTTTGGGCTTGGCGACCGGACAGTGCGCCAGTCCCGGCGATTGCTCCATGAAGGCACGCAGCGCGCGCGCGACGCCTTCGGTCGAGAGCAAATCCGGTCGATCAGGAAAGAATTCAATAGCTGCTTCGTCGTTAGCAACCTCGTCCAGATCGGCACCCAGTAGTGGAATGGCTTCACACAATTCGGTGGGCGAGAGTGGCTGCGTCAGCAGCCGGTTCAGGTCCGTCAGGTCAATGGTGATGACCGGCATCGGGGGAACCACTCCTACGGGGCTTTAAGCGCTACTTGTTGCGGCGACGTTCGCGCTTGCGGCGGCGCATCTTCTTCTTGCGCCACTTCCAGCGTTGCTGGCCCTTCTTTTTCCAGACGCGAGAGCTCCGTTTCATGCTTAGGCGTGGCCGCACCCAGCCTCCCTATTAAAAGTCAGACCTTCACCAGCCAACCAGGTCGTGGTTCGCAGAGCGTTCCGTTGGCGAGCAGCGCCGCCAGTAGTTCCCGCGCTTTCTCCTCCGGGATGCGTACGTCGCGTGCCTGTGCCAGCAGTACCTGTTCCTCGATTTCCCCGTCAGGGAATGTACCGAGCAATCGCGACCGCATGTCTCCGTGCGAAGTTGCCACGGGTGCAAAAATCTCATCTGTCTTCAGCGTCGGCGCTGCGAGCTCGTTCTTCACTCGTGCAATCGCGCCCGCTAGTTCCGTCTGCGCATTGTGCCGTTCCCAGATACGCACTTTGTCGAGTGCCATCCGGTACTGGCAGCGCTGGCAACCAACTGTGCGGTGTGTCAACTTAACGCTCCGCACTGCATGGCACTTGGGGCAGGCAACGATTCCGAACACGCGCGGGAATGCGCAGCCCGCATAATGTTTTCACCATCGCCGTTTGCCTGCTGCCATGGAATCGGCGGTGCTGGCTCAGATTGGTGTGGTGTGCGTGCTGGGGGCGATGTCGCCCGGCCCCAGCCTCGCTGTCGTTCTGCGTAATACTGTCGCCGGCGGTCGGCTGCGCGGGGTGATGACCGGTCTCGGCCACGGTGTCGGTTTCTTCTTCTACGCACTGCTTGCCGTTTCGGGATTGGCAGCGGTAATGGCGACCGGAGATACAGTGTTCTGGGCGCTGCAATGGGGTGGCGCAGCGGTGCTTGTCTGGCTAGGCTGGCAGTTCCTGCTATCTGATGGGGGAGAAGTTGCAGATCATGACAGCGGCGGTCGCGAAGGCTTCGTCGCCGGATTTTTGGTCGCGTTCCTCAATCCCAAGATTCTTGCGTTTTTCGTCGCTGTTTTTTCGCAGTTCATCGAGCCTGGCCTTGCACTGAACGATCGGCTGCTAATCGCGCTGCTTGCTGGCGTTATCGACGCTAGCTGGTATATGTTCGTCGCGACTGTAATTGCCGGCACGCCGCTGCTTGATACCTTGCGGCGCCATGCATGGGCAATCGACCGTGCCGTCGGCAGCTTGCTGTTGCTGCTTGCTGTGGCTCTGCTGCTACGCGCTTTCTAACGGCAAAGTATTTTGCACTCGCCGTGTGGTCGGCGGCCAGATGGAGTACCCAGAGTTCCCTGACCACTCGCGTTTTACCCCCGTTGCGAGCGTCCTCAGCGGTGCCGGTAAAGGCGAAGTTACTGTTCGCGGCTGGGTCTATCGCACTCGCTCTTCGGGCAAGCTGGCGTTTGTCGTCATCCGCGATGCAACAGGTATTCTACAGTGCACTGTCTCGCAGGCAAAAGTTTCTGAGGGGGATTTTGTCGCGGCGTGCAAAGCACTGCGTGAATCATCAGTTATTGTCACTGGCACACCTGCTGCCGATGACCGTGCTCCGGGCGGCTTCGAACTGCGCGCTACGCACTTCGAGGTGCTGCATTACGCAGAGACGTTCCCGATTACCAAGGATTTGGGCGATGAACACCTGCTCGACAACCGCCATCTGTGGTTGCGCAGCCGTCCAATGGTCGATGCATTGAAAGTGCGCGCAACAGCTTTCGGCGCGTTCCGTGCTTTCTGGGATTCGCAGGGCTACACCGAGGTGCAGTCCCCTTCGTTCGTCTCTGGTGCTTGCGAAGGTGGGTCTGCCCTCTTCGATGCCTTCTACTCCAATGAGTCAGCCAAAGACGGCAAGGCGTTCTACGCCCACCTGTCGCAGTCATGGCAACTCTACGCCGAGGCGACTATGTTCGGCCTCGAGCGCATATATACGCTGGCCCCCTCGTTCCGCGCTGAGAAATCGCGTACTCGTCGTCACTTAACCGAATTCTGGCACGCTGAAGTTGAGGCTGCTTGGGTCCACAACGAGCAGATGATGACACAGGAAGAGGCGATGCTCGCAGCAATCATTACAGCAGTTTTGGCGAACAACAACCCTGAACTGAAGCGTCTCGGCCGTGACCCCGTTACCCTGGAGGCTGTAAAACCTCCTTTCGAGCGCATGAAGTATGCTGAAGTGCTAGAGCAACTAAATGGAATGGGTTTTGATTTGGCGTGGGGTGATGATTTTGGCTACCGCGAGGAGAAGGCCCTGACACAGGAGCGCAGTCAACCGCTCTACATTACCCACTTTCCCCGCGAAAAGGGATTTTACCACCGTCCCGACCCTGCAGAGCCGAAGTCACTCGTGTGCCATGACTTGCTCGCACCGGAAGGTTATGGTGAGATTATAGGTGGTGGTGAACGCGTTTGGTCACCGGAGGAATTAACAGAGCGTATCACCGAGGAAGGCATGGATCCGGAATCGTATGGTTGGTATCTTGATTTGAGGAAGTTTGGCAGTGTTCCTCACTCCGGCTTTGGGCTGGGACTTGACCGTCTGGTCGCGTGGCTTTGTGGTGCCGAACACATTCGGGACGTAATCGCCTTCCCGCGCACCATGCGGCGC
>NYZZ01000026.1 GCA_002687355.1 Methanobacteriota archaeon | reverse complement strand
CGGGCCCGGCGCGAACCAAATCAGCAATATGCCAACACCAAAGGTCTACATCGACGGCTCCGCCGGCACCACCGGACTCAGAATCCGGAAGCGGCTCTCCAGTCGCGCCGACATCGAACTCTCGGTCCTTCCTGAAGAGAACCGGCGCGATCCCGCAAAACGCCGCGACGCCATCGCGGCTGCCGACCTGGCAATCCTCTGCCTGCCCGACGACGCGGCGATTCAGTCGGCCGGGTGGGCCGCGGAAGAGGGCACGAAGGTTGTCGACCCGTCGACCGCTCACCGGGTTGCGAATGGCTGGGTCTACGGAATTCCGGAGATGGAACCGGGGCAGCGGCAGAAAATTCGCGAGTCATCAACCGTCTCGGTCCCCGGGTGCTATCCGACGGGCATGATCCTGAGTATCCGGCCGCTAATTGAGGAAGGGTTGCTGGGCAAGGACGCGCCGATCACGATTCACGCCCTTTCCGGCTACTCGGGCGGCGGCAAGCAGCTGATCGCCAGGTGGGAGGGCGGTCAGCCCGATCTCGAAAACCTCCCGTTCGAATCGCCTTATGCACTCCACACCCAGCATAAGCACATTCCGGAGATGACCGCCTACGCGGGCCTGACGCACGATCCGCAGTTCAGGCCTTCGGTTGGCCCGTTCCTGAACGGTATGCGGGTGGAAATTCCGCTGCACAGCGCGGTGCTGCCGGATAACGTGACTGCCAGCGATATCTGGGAAGTGCTGGACCAGCGTTACGCCGGTGAAAAGTTCGTGAAAATCCACTCGATAGAAGACGCCCTCGCATACTCAGATCCGGCGTTCGATCCAATGGCGGTCAACGACACGAACCGCGTCGATATTTCGATAGTGCCGAACCCGCTCGGGCACGTGCTGATCATTATCCAGATCGACAATCTGGGTAAGGGTGCTTCGGGCGCTGCCGTTCAGAACATGAACCTGATGCTTGGCTTCCCCGAAGACGCCAGCCTGAAGGCGTGACCTTCACCTCTGTCAACTAGCGTGCACCTTCACGTTCGAGCAGGGCCTGCTTACGCTCAACGCCCCAGCGGTAGCCGGCGAGTCCACCGTCGACGCGCAATACCCGGTGGCATGGTACAAGCACCGCGACCGGGTTGGCCCCGACCGCCCGTGCGACCGCTCGCTGGGCCGTGGGCGCGCCGATAACCGCCGCGATCTCTGAATAGGTCGAAGTCGTGCCAATCGGGATCCCCCGCAGAGCAGTCCACACCCGCTGCTGGAAAGCCGTCCCGCGTATGTCCAGCGGGAGTCCGGCAGCGCGCGCAGGCTCCTCGATCGCGGCGACCACATGTATCAAGAGTTGTTCGAAATCACCCTTGCCGGGGATCATCAGCGCGGCCGGGAACAGCTCGCGCAGTTCCAGTTCGCCCTCTTTTGCGCTGTCGGTGATCCTCACCGCGCACACGCCGTTGCCGGTAAACGCCGCAGTCGCAATTCCGAGTGATGTCCTGGCGGACGCATGGACGATCACCTCGCCCTTTGCACCTGCACGGAACGCCTTCGGGGACATGCCAAATGCGACGACCGCGTTGTCGTAGAAGTGGCGCATGCTCTCGTGACCGCTCTCAAAGGCCGCATCCGTCACACTTTGCGCGGCTATTACCGTCTCTCGCAGCCGGGGTGCTCGAGCGCCTCGGGCGTACTGCTTGGGGGTCATACCGACGATTTCTTTGAAGACGCGGTGGAAGTGATATCGGCTGAGTCCCGCTTCGTTCGCCAGATCATCGAGTGAAGGCTCGATTTCCACCGTTTCCAGGCGTCGGCAGGCGGCTTCAATGGCGAGTGCGTTCCGTTGCGCCACCGAGGCTTCATTGGGCCGACACCGCTTGCACGGGCGATATCCGGCTGCTTCGGCCGCGCGGTTTGCATCGAAAAAACTGACGTTCTCGCGTTTCGCACGCCGGGATGGACAGCTCGGACGGCAGTAGACACCTGTCGTTTTGACGGCAAACACGAATTCACCATCGGCTTCCGCGTTCCGTTCTACCACTGCTTCCCAGCGGCCTTGGTCGGTGTCGGTTTTGAGCATCTGCCCTGTCATATCAACCATCCTTGCCAGAAAGAATAGTGGTTTCACGCGATACGTGATACCCGCTTCTTGCGGTCAAATCTCAGGGTGGAATGGGGACCGGTTGTCCGCATGCAGGATTCGCAATCGCTCGACCAACTCCATGTGCGCCGCCTGCGGATGATTGCAGAGAGGGCGAGACGTGTGTTTTGAAGCGCACGCCCCGCCCCAAGGACGGGCGTTATCAGTCGCCCAGGTTCTGGGTGTTTGGCACCGGGCGTCGGTGTAGTGCCGGACTGTCGGTGGAAACTGCGCCTGGTACACCGGGAGCCGTCTCGACCGGGTCCGATTTCCCTTCTGCTTCAAGGCGGGGCAGCCATTCCAGCCAGCCTGGGAAGTACCAGTTCCTGTCGCCAAGCAGTTCCATGCTTGCGGGTACCAGTATCGACCTCACCAGCGTTGCGTCGATGATGATCGCAGCCGCCAGGCCGAAACCGAGTTGCTGGAACATCGAAAGATCGCCAAGGGCGAACCCACCGAACACCGCAACCATGATCAAAGCGGCCCCGGTGATGATCCCCGCAGTGTTGCGCAGACCAAAGACGACCGCGGCTGTGTTTTCACCTGTCTCGTCGTAGCGCTCCTTGATCCGGCTCAGCATGAACACGTGGTAGTCCATCGACAGGCCGAACAGGATGCTAAACAGGAACAGCGGCAGCCAGAATTCGATTACCGGCGTCTGGTGGAAACCGAACAGCGTGGCACCGAGTCCTTCCTGGAACACCAGCACGAGCAGTCCGTACGCGGCCGCCACCGAAAGCATGTTCATGAGAATCGCCTTGGCTGGCACCACGATCGAGCGGAACACCATCATGAGCAGCAGGAAGCTCGCACCCAGGACGAACCCGAACACCCACGGCAGGTAATCGAGCATGAGATCGATCTCATCCTGCGTGCTTGCAGTATCGCCACCCACGTATACGGCATAGCCGTAACTGCCCAGTGCGGCAGGAATGTGCTCACTGCGCAGTCGTGTCAGCCCGTCGATTGCGGCTGCCGACGATGGGTCGGTCTTGATCACCGCGCTCACCATTGCGACGGTACCGTCCTCGCTCAGGACGATCTCAGTATCGCCGTACAACGGATCGGTGCCGAGCTGGTCGATCAGCGATCGCAGGGCCGAATCGTCGATCGCCGAGCCGTTTTCCGAAACCACCACGATGTCGTTCGTGATCAACCCGGTCCCGAACTTTTCGGAAACTGACCTGCCCCCGCGAACGTTACCAGTCATTATCTCGGATTTGCCGCCAGCTGAAGCCGAGGCATGAACACCTCTGGCGCCGGTGGTCGGTATCCCAGTGAGCTGTGGGGCCGGATCGTGTTGTACTCCCGCCTCCACCTTTCTGTCAGTATCTGCACCTCCTTCAGTGAGTAGAAAATCTCGCCATTTAACAGTTCGTCCCGGAGCTTCCCGTTGAAGCTCTCGTTGTAGCCGTTCTCCCACGGGCTACCTGGCTCAATGTAGAGTGTCTTCACCCCGACTCTGGGCAGCCATTCTCGGACTACTTTGGCGGTAAATTCCGGCCCATTATCAGATCGAATATGTGCAGGTACCCCGTTGAGGACAAACAGCTCAGCCAGTGCGTGGATCACGTCGTCTGACCTGATCCGTCGTGCGACCTTGATCGCAAGGCATTCCCGCGTGTATTCATCGATCACTGTGAGCATCCGAACCGCACGTCCGTCCTCGGTCCTGCATGCCACAAAGTCGTATGCCCAGACGTGACCTTTTCTTTCCGGCTTCAGCCTGGTGATTGAACCATCATTCAGCCAGAGCCTCCCTCTTTTAGGCTGTTTCTTCGGAACCTTCAGCCCTTCTCGTCGCCAGATACGCTCGACACGCTTGTGGTTGACCTGCCATCCCTGGTCCCTGAGCAGTGCGGTGATCCGCCGGTACCCGTACCGTCCGAACCGTACTGCCAGCTTGACGATGTCGGCGGTTAGCGATTCTTCATCATCCAGAACCTGCAGAGTTCTACGCTGTGTCGGCCTGGGTTGGTTGATCACCCTGCAGGCCCTGCGCTCGGACACTCCGGGCAGAACCTTCTGGACGCGCTCTACGCATTTGCGGCGACGAGAAGGGCTCAGAAGTTTCCCTCGGCCGCTTCTTTCAGGATCTGCTTGTCCAGCGCAAGATCGGCAATGGTTCGTTTTAGCCGTGCGTTCTCCTGCTCCAGCTTCTTCAGCCGTTTTGCCTGGTCGAGGTTGAGTCCGCCGTACTCGCGTCGCCACCGATAGTAGGTGTGGTCGGTGACACCGATCTCGCGTACTGCCACTCCCACGCTCTTGCCGCCAGCAACGGCGACCTCGACTTGCCGGAGCTTGTTCAAGACCTGCTCCGGGCTATGACCTTTCCTTGGCATTTCTGCCTCCCTTCAAATCATCCAGTATCTGATTTTTCAACTGGTAACGTTTGAGGGGGGCACGTCAGCCCCCGGTGTTGGAAGCGTTCCACTTCTCACTGTTCTTGACCATACGGTACTGTCAGAACTCAGGGCACCGGGTGCAATTGATGCTCGAACCAGGCCCCCACATATCTACTTTTGTATTCGCGGCGTCACCGTTTCATACCTCAATAATGGTAAAAACCGGGATCAAGCCCTGAGTTCTGACAGATCCGCCGATCTCTCTATTAATTCAGGCTCGATCCGGGGTAGCCCCGTATGATCATCGCAGTCCCATTCTTGCTGACGTCCGACACTAAAAGATCGTCGGAATGAGCTGGAGGTTTCAATAGCCAACATCCAACAGACTGGGTCAACACGAAAGGTTTCGGTGGCGACCGTCAAACGACATGTAGGAGATTTGAAGACGCTTCTACTGGGCGCTGATCATCAACAAAGAAAAACTGTGTTGCAGTCATTCATCGAGCGGATCGAGGTTGATGGTGGAGCTGTGACAGTCGAATACCACTTGCCTGAAACAAGAACCGCTGGACCTAACGATCCAGCGGTTCTGTCTATCGTACCTATTGGTAGGCCCACGGAGACTCGAACTCCGGTCTTCACCTTGAAAGGGTGATGTCCTAGGCCGCTGGACGATGGGCCCGCGCGTCAGGAACTGAAATGCCTCTCGGCACCAGTTGAATTACGCACTGAATATCAGCATAACCCAGAGTCGGCGAAAACGGCGATTGGTGCAGGGTGCCAAATCGAGCCCGAAATCGGCTCGACGCGATAGAGCAGACCAATGTGAGCGTAATTAGCGCGAAACCGCACTGGCGCCATCGCTGGTTTCCCGTCCCCGCAAAGGTTGATATCACCTTTTTCACGGCTATATTGCGAGTTATGGATATTTCAGACATCGTCGGCCGTCCGATCCCGCCCGCAACATGGGCTGAAGGCGAAAAAATCCCCTGGGACGACCCCGATTTCAGCTGCCGGATGCTCAAAGAACACCTGTCGCAGGACCACGACGCGGCCAGTCGACGGACCGAGATCGTTCACAAACAGGTCGATTACATCGAGGGCTTGCTGGGCGAACAGGCCAACTCGGGCACCCGCATCCTCGACCTCGCATGCGGGCCGGGCCTGCACTCACATGAGCTCGCACGACGGGGGCACACAACACTTGGGATCGACTTCTCTCCGGCCTCGGTCGAATGGGCGAAGTCGACATCCGCATCCGAGTCACTCGCCTGTGAGTTCGTCCACGCCGATGTCCGGAAAGCCCGGTACGGCACAGGATTCGACCTCGCCATGCTGTTGTTTGGCGAGATGAACGTATTCAGCGTCGACGACCTGAACAGGATCGTTGGCAAAGCGAGACGGGCCCTGAACGATGGCGGGACCCTCCTGCTGGAACCCCACGAACCGGGTGTCATCCAGGCCAACTTCGAGACACCCCCCACCTGGTCGGCCGCCACCGACGGCCTGTTCAGCGACCGGCCACACCTGCTGCTTGAAGAAGGTTTCTGGCACGACGACGCGCAAATGGCCGTAAAGCGCTGGTACGTCATCGATACCGGGTCGGGCGATGTAACCCGCCATTCGCAAACCGTGGTCGAGTACACCCGCGAAACCCTTGCCAGCATCGTCGAATCGCAGGGTTTCCAGGCGGCGGAACAACCAGCGGGGTGGCCCGGTGGAGAAAACTTCTACCCGCTAGTCCTGAACGCCATCTAAAGTCAAAACAAGCCAGGCAGGGAGTAACAATGACCGTTCGATTGGCCGTCGCCGGCGGCAACAGGGGTTCGCGGTTCGACCAGGTTCTGGGCGGCCTGGAAGGACAGATCGAGCTTGCGGCCGTTTGCGATCCGTCCGACCGGGTTCGGGCCGAATGGACTGAAGGCCGTCCCGGTCTCAAGGCCTATTCCGCCTTCGAAGACCTCGTCGAGGATCCCGAGATCGACGCCGTGTTCATCGCGACCCCGATGTTGCTTCACGCCGGGCAGGCCCTGACCGCGCTGAATGCCGGCAAGCACGTCCTCTCGGAGGTAATCGCCGCCGCAACACTCGATGAGTGCTACGCGCTGGTGGAGACGGTTGAAAAGACTGGCCTCACCTACATGATGGCCGAGAACTACTGCTACCGGCGTGAAGCGATGATGGTCCGCAATATGGCCGAGCAGGGGGTGTTCGGTGACCTGACGTACGCCGAGGGCGCCTACATCCACGATTGTCGTGACCTGATGTTCAACACCGATCTCACCCGGACGTGGAGGGGTGGCGGCGGTGGCGGGAACACCCAGTCGTCACGCGGAAACGGCTACCCCACCCACTCGCTGGGTCCGATCGCACAGTGGCTGGGCATCAACCGGGACGACCGTCTTGTGCGGACCACAACATTCGTTACGAAGTCGGCCGCTCGCCAGGACTGGGCACGGTCGGTCCTGCCGGAAGGCCACGTCGACACAAAAGATGCCGCGTGGTCGGACTTCACCGACTCGGCCACTACGCTGATCGAAACCGAGCAGGGCCGGGTGATCTGCCTGCGCAAAGACTCGGCAAGCCCGCGGCCCCACAATATGGCCCTGCACAGCTTGCAGGGCACGTCGGGCGCGTATATCTCGGGACGTTTTGACGGCGAGAGTCCGCTGGTCTGGGTCGATGGAGTTTCACCCGGTGTCAGTCCTCACAATTTCGGTTACCGGGACAAGGCTCGTCCCGCGGGCGATGGCGATCTGGCGGGTGCCGAGTGGCAGCCGCTATGGGACTTCAGCGACGAATACGAACACCCGTACTGGAAGCAACTTGGCGGTGAGGCCGTGAGGGCCGGTCACGGCGGGGGCGATTACTTCGTGATGTACGACTTCGCGCGGGCCGTCGCGGGCGAAATCGATCCGCCCATCGACGTCTACGACGCCGTGACATGGAGCAGTATCTTCCCGATATCGATCGAGAACGTGAAACGAAACGGCGCACCGATCGATATCCCCGATTTCAGGCCGGAACACCGCATATATCCCGCAGGCGAAGGGCAGTAGCCGACCGGGG
>NYZZ01000025.1 GCA_002687355.1 Methanobacteriota archaeon | reverse complement strand
TTCACCTGACAATGTTCGGCACACCACTTGCCGAAACCGCGCCGCTGTTATGTCATGAGCGCGAGCTACTGATAATAGTCGGTGCCGAACGGGTACCGCGGTGGGCGTTCGACATTGCCGATTGGAATATCGCTGTCGGCAGTCAGCCACACTCAGAGGTGGCAGCGCTCGCAATCTTACTAGCGGAGCTGAACTCGAGCTGGGCACAACCTTATCTCGACGGTGAAATGCAAGCGATTCCGGACACACAACGGAGACAACTAGCAACTATCCCGACCAAGGAAGTGTGTCTTGCACAGCATCGCGATGCAGGTTCGTCTACTTCGCTGGTAGCGCACTGTCGCGCTGTTGCCGGCATGACTGCTACTGTTACTACTGCACTAGGTGGCAATATTGCGCTCGCAACTGCAGGTGCACTGCTACATGATATAGGGCGCAATCGTGCCGCTGGCATCGAGCATTGTTCCATCGGCGCTACAATAGTAACTGAGGCGGGCTTTCACCCTGGTGTGGCGCACATTGTCAGAACGCATGTTGGTGCTGGCATCCCACGGCGTGAAGCGCGCGTATTGGGGTTGCCACCGGGCGATTACTTGCCACGTACGTTGGAGGCACGTATCGTTGCAGCATGCGACAACCTTTTTGCTGGCAGTAATCGCCAATCGTTGATTGACTGCACGGACATGCTTCAATCACGCGGACACGATATGGCTGCACGGCGCGTTACACGGCTGCATCGTTGGGTCTCGCGCAGGCTGGGGCGTGACTTGGCTGAGTTATAGCTACTCTTTTGCTGCTGCGCTAGCGTCGCTTTCCTTGCCGGCACTGGCGTCGCTATCTATACTCGCATCCGCCTTTTCGTCTTTATCTGCATTTGCATCCCCACTGCGCTCGAGCGAGATGTGAATGAAACTGACGCGATAGGTACCCTTACCAGATGAGCGCGAGACATTATCTGTTCCGATATTTACATTGGCTACCTTTACATCCGCCTCCTTCAGAAAGCGATGCCGCACCTGTTCCGAAACGTTAACAGCATTGGAAATAGCCGGTCCAAGCGCTCTCAATTCGACACGTACGATATCGTCACGGGCGAAAAGTGCTATTATGTCAGGGAAATAGATGAACGGATCTTCCTGACCGATATAAACTGTGCCAATGCCGTTCTTGATGGTCTTGCGCACGCCGTGTCGCCTTTGACGCGGTTGCCTGTCGCGCTGTTTACCTCGATTACGGTCATTTTTGCGGGGTTTTTCATTACGTCGCGTACTCTTCCCCCGGTCTGGCTTATGTGACTTTTTTTCAGTCGGTTTTTGCTTACGCTTGCCATCTATTTCATTGGCCATGGGAACTATTGCACGAGCAGGGTGTAAAAAAAGCTAGCCTAACTCTTCTCTTGCCCAGCGGACTTCGATGCGTTTGTAAAATAATTGTGTAGCCAGCAGCAATATCAGACATACGAAACTAAGTGCGATCAGTATAATTCCAAAGTTTTGGTGAAGTGCCATACTCAGGATGGCTAGCAGAACCATTGGGGGAACACTCACCAGAAAGAAACGTGCAAAAATGGTAACATCATAAAGTGAAGAGTTAGTGTGTAGGCCAGTAATCCAGGCTGTGTAGCTAACGACGTAAATTCCGACAGCAGCCATTACTAGAATGGCGAGTGGCAGTAGCCCTAGTTCACGACTAATCAGAGCAATTAATCCCATGAATAACATAGGAATCCACCATGTCACAGCACAGAATAGCATCAACCGAGCGTGAATCAGGTCTGGCACTTGAATTGGGAGTGTGGCATAGAACCCACTATCGTCCATGGTATTGAGCCAGGAGTAGAGCATTGTCCCGAAGAAGCCGACCATTACACCCCAGAATATTGTATTAAATTCGATTTCGAGTGGTAGTCCGCGGTCTAGGAACCAATTGACGAATACTAGCATTGTTAGGGGTACTGCGAACGAGAAAAGCATCTTGATTCCGGTACGTGATCGCTGCAAGTCGAGTCGCTCTTTTGCCACAACGGCTGGAACGGCCCAGCGGCTACTCCACTTGCAATTAGCTAGTGTCTCGCCGTACTGCTCACGGTATCCCTGCACCGGAGGTAGTGTCTGCTCTTGGAATTCACCAACTATAACGGTCGCTATCATCGCTGGGAGTAGTGCAACACCCCAGATTAGCGCTAGCGGCGGGCTGTTATCTAGATACCAATGTATTTGCGGTAGTTCCCCGGCTCCGAGCATTATACCAAGTAATAGAAACATCACGCTTCCACCGGTAATCGACCAGTAGATGGAGCGGCGATAGAGGCTGGCTATTAGGAAAGTCGCAGCCAGGCCTGCACCGAATGAGGGCAGTAAGCTTGCCATCAGACGTAGCATGCGTTCTGGTGCGATAAAACTCCAGCTAGTGCCAAGTATGGCTCCAAGAGTCAGTGGAATGAAAGTAAAAATAGCATAGAAAACAAGCTCCTTGGTAAAGTAAATCCCCATGACTCGTTGATAGGAGATAGGTTGCGTTTCCGGCAAACTGGTTACCAGTGCATAGTGGCCGAAAATACGCTCAAGAAAGTCGTTGCTAAAGAACGCTAAACCGCCAGTGAACAACCCGTAGAACAGAAAGCTGAAGTGCAGGCCCAACAGCACGTCACGGTAAGGAACATCAACTATCAGTTCCGCCGCCAATATGGTTCCGAAAAGCCCAGCACCCATAACCAATAATGGAAAAAACCAGAAACCGCGCCGACTGGCGAAGCTGCTGTTCAACCGCACTTCCTCCTGTAACATACGCCAGAGCAGAAGTTGGTTCATGCCACCATCTCATGAAACAGCGACTCGAGTGTTGTACCCTGTGCCCGCAACTGCTCTAACTCGATGAGCGAACGTATTCTACCGCGATGGATGATTGCGGCACGGTTGCAGAGCCGTTCGGCGTTTTCAAGCAGGTGTGTGTTCAGGAATACTGTCCCACCCTTTACGACATATTCTTCGAGCCAGTCACGCACTTTAGCCTGCACTAGTGGGTCAAGATTGATGAATGGTTCGTCCAAGAATAGTACATCTGGCTGACCGGCAAATGCCGCTGCCAGCAGCACTTTTTGCCGTTGTCCACGTGAAAGTGTGCGGCATATACGCCCCTCCATTTCCTCAAACTCAAAGAACTCAATCCAGTACTCGAAATCAATTTCGCAGCCCCGTACAGCGCCGACCAGCTCAAGAACTTCACGCGGCGTCAGGAAGCTGGGGGGTGTGCCCTGCTCTGGAACAATACCGGCGCGACTCCGCACCTCAAGTGGTTGCTGTTCAACAGGTAGGCCAAGTACTTCGGCTTTGCCACCAGTGGCGCGAATTTGTCCCGTCAATATTTTGAGTAGTGTAGTCTTGCCGGCGCCATTAGGCCCTAGCAATCCGAAGAAGTCTCCCTGTTCTACGCTGAAACTAACATCGTGAAGTGCCTGAACATCTCCGTATTCTTTGGAGAGTGAGCTTACAGTCAACGCTGGCAGCAGCTCACCCCTTACGACCAAGCATCAGTCCAATGGCGGAACGGATGACTGATTTGTCGTTGTTGCTAACTGACATAGAACCCTCATCTTTTGTGAGTACTTGGTCACGTAATTTGAACATTACCTGTTCCCAACGTAGCGTGTCCTTGCCTGCCAGTCTCACAGGTAATGGTAGCAGCTCCCAGGTGCGGTCGATAGCATGTTTACGGAACCAATCATCGTCGAGTACATTGCTACGCCCTTTACCTGCGGCACTAGAGAGGGCCTTCCCCACAATTGCCGCAACAACCATTCCGTAAGTAGGCCAGAGTTTGTCGTGAGCAATCGCGACAGCTTCTCCTGCCTTACGACCGGCTGCCTCAGCGGTGCCCTTCACCGCTCCTGCAGCTGTGCCAGCAGCGCCTCGCGTCCTTTCAACGGCATTGGCGCCTACGTTTGCAGCTAGGTCCCGTGCATCACCAGCCAGTTTTTCTCCTTTGCGTGCCGTTTCCTCGACGATGGCTGCTCCTAACTCTGCAGTATCTTCAGCAAATTCACTGCCTTTTTCGAGCGCAACCTCGCTGGCATCTGCAGCAACATCAACGACTTTCTCAATAACGTCCGCAGCTATGTCTGCCGCGACTGCCGTGCCCTCTGCTGCTTTTTCGGTTGCGGCTGCGGCAGCCTTGCCACCACTGCTGACCGCCGTGTGGGTAGCCCTCTTCAGGATTTTCTTCGCTTTACGGGCTATATCGACGCCCGTCTCGACTGCCAGTGTAGCGGCCGCTTCAGCAGTGTCAATTACATTGCCTGCAGTTTTTTCAGCCTTATCGACTGCGGTATCGAGGTGCTGCTCACCCCGTTTGTTCTCCTTCCGCTTGCGGGCCATAAGACCGCAGGCTGTAGCACTAATAAGTGCGCTGCGGCGTGGAGTAAATGCGCGGGGGTCACATAGCATGGCCAATTGTGCCAGGCTTAGGACCTGGTCCTTAGTGGTTCGCCGGTTCAAATCCGGCCCCCCGCACCATTTATCTACCTTGAACTTACCTCATAATGGCTGAGGACGAACAGGACGAGCCCGGAGACGACGAAGACGAACAGGGAAAAGTGGAACGTAAGCGTGTCACGAAGCGCGATCGAAAGGCAAAGCGCAGCTACAGCCGATACCGTCATCGTGGGCGTCGCGGGACGCGCGACGGCTAAAATCGCCCGGCTGCGGCGGCTCATGCATTAGTGCAGTCTTACCCAGAGCTGATAGTTGCTGCTGTAGCGCAGTTGATGGCCGAAATGCGCCGGTCGATGTTTGAGCAGCTGGAGACCGCGGTGGGTACGGTTGAGCAGCATTGATGCCACCACCGTCTGCGGCAGGTCGAAGATACGACCCCGTTGGAACTCTAGCCGCGCTAGTAGTCGTTCCAAACCGGGGATACGCGTTGTTCCTAGCAGCGGCGCACGCCTCGCGACGAGTGAGGCAAGGAGCAACTGCCCCAGCCCGTGAGTGCGGTAGCGATGATGCACAATTAAAGTTCCAATTTCAAGCCATCCTGCACTACGAGGATAGAGGAAGACCGCACCTACCAGCGTGCCGCGATGAAACACCAGCTGCCCCTCGTGCTCCCGGATGATGCAGTTAGCAATAGCCAATGACGAAATGTGGAGGTCTGGCTCGTATCGGCAGAGCTCCAGCAGTTCCTTGGCTAGTCCATTGTCGCCCGGTTTCGCTAGTGGCGTGTGTAGTAACTGGAACGTTGGACTGAGGATGTGCGAGCGCATTGAAACTGGCGGCGCAGGCGCTAGAAGCTTAAACTTTGGTGGGCCCGCCCAGATTTGAACTGGAGTCTATACCACCCCAAGGTACAAGGATGCCAAGCTACCCTACGGGCCCTAGAATTGTGGTTACGCTATGGGCGTAATAAAATCAGTCGTAGGGCAAAACGTCGTCGATTAAGTTAGTGTGCGCCATGTAGATGCGGCGACAGCAGTAACGCTCGATACCTAAGTCGTTCATGACCGCAGCAGCATCCTCGTCCTTCGAGACCCGCTCACAGAACTTTTCGTACTGTCCGCCAATGACCTTGTTGCAAGTAAAACAGCGCACGGGTATCAACATTTTTTCACCGGTATGATTTCTGCCGTTTGGCGCGCGCTCCACGTCCCATTGGGTGTTTAGGTTCTTTGCGGCGTGTGTCGTTGACCAGTAATGCGCGATCGTAGCTCATGAAGAGCGTACGCAATTCCTCGTCCTTGAACCAGTCCACCAGCCCGCGCGCAATTGCAGTGCGGCTGGCCTCAGCTTGTCCCATTACGCCGCCTCCCTGCACGTTGACCGCAACATCGATGCGATTTATACGGTTACCTGCCAACTCGAGCGGTTCCATAATTTTGAGTCGTGCCAGTTCTGGCTGGTAGTATTCAACTGGTTTACGGTTGATGTGTACTCGCCCCTTACCGGAGCGGAAAGTGGCACGTGCAATTGCAGTCTTGCGCTTGCCACTAGTGTTAATTATTTTCACCATCAGAATTTCGCTCCTAGTTCACGTGAAATGTCACCCAGGGTGACGTGAATTGTCCCTGAAACCATCTGCGCTTGCTCGACAATTTCCGGTGTGCCTGCACCAGCTGGCATACCAATATCGACTCGAAGCCTCTTAAAAGCGGCACGCCCCCGCGGTGTTTGGTAAGGAATCATACCCCTTACTGAACGCTTGAACATCAGGTGCGGCATGCGTGGGTAGAATGGTCCCTTGCGCTCATGATTTAGCTGTCGTTTCTCAATGTATTCGCGAAAGACAGAATGTTTTGCGCCACTAACAATCGCTTTCTCGGCGTTAACCACATGCACCTGTTCACCCTCGAGCAATGCTTTAGCAACATAGCTCGCCAGACGCCCCATGACACACCCGTTTGCATCGAAAATTTTCATCCCATTAACCTCACGCCTGCTCCTTTAGGGTGCTTTTTTAGCATTTCCAGTAGCGAAAGGCAGTTGCCTCCAGCCGCTTCCACTTTTTCACGTGCCGTGGCGGAGAAACTGAATGCACCTATAGTGAGTGGTTTGGAGATGGCGCCCGCACCGAGCAGCTTGCCCGGGACGACTACAATAGATTTCGACTTAGCGTGTCGCTCGAGCCGTGAAATATTGATGCTGGGCCAAGTGCGCGCAGGACCCTCCAGACGACCTGCAACCGCCTTCCAGACGGGAGCTTCATTTTCATGAGCGGCCTGCTTCAGGCTGCCTACCAGCGATTGTAGCTGCGCGTTGCTTTTGCGGTCAATACGCTTCGGGGCCATACGGGGGCGGCCGGGCAGGACACCACGTATATAAATCTGCAGGCTACTTTTTGGGCAGTATTCTAACGATGCTACCGTCTACTTTGAGTCGACCTGCCGCCAGCAGCCGTACTGCTTCCGGCAGTAATCGGTGTTCATGAGGTAGAATGCGCGCTGCGAGGCTCTCCTCAGTGTCGTCCGGTAGGACATCTACCGATTGCTGCAGGATAATGGGACCTGTATCAATACCCTCATCCACTAAGTGTGCGCTACAGCCGCTTTCGTTAACACCGGCAGCCAATACATCACGGTGTGCATGCGCTCCGGGGAAGTTCGGCAACAGGGCCGGATGAATATTCAGGATGTGGTGGCGGAACGTACTGATGAACACCGGCGTTAATAATCTCATGAATCCCGCTAGTACCACCGCCTCGGTGCCACATTCGTGTAGCACTGTTAGTGCACGCTGATCAAACTCAGCACGTGACATTGCCTCCGAGTCGATAAACTTCCACGGAATTCCCGCCTCCTCGGCCCGAGCAATTGCTTGTGCTTCGCGCTTGTTGACGATGAGCTGTACTAGTTCAACGTCAAGCAATTCACCTCCTGTGCGAGCGTCGATAAGCGCCTGGAAGTTGCTTCCGCGTCCCGATGCCATCACTGCAAAGCGCATCACGCCGACAACGGATGCACGCTAAATCATCCACGCTGCCAAGTGAGCAACGCTCCGTTGCCCAACCGTTCCACTTTCTCCAGCCGAAACTTCCGCATATCGCTCGACGTCACGATGCCTGAACCGCCAGCGATAGACGGCGAGGTTACACCGCCAATGAATGAGTTACTGATGAACTGAGTAAACTCATCCCATAGCTCTGATGTGAGGAAGGACCAAAGCACAGTTTCGCCCCCTTCAACCAGTACTTTGTGTATGCCACGGCTCTGCAGCATCAGCAACAGCTGCTGCAAATCCACAGCGCCGTTGCCGCATTCAACCACCTCGGTATCAGGCAGTTCCCGCTTATGCGGCCGGCTGCCGGTGGCAATTAGCGTCGGCGCATCACCTTGCAGTACCCGTGCTGAACGTGGCGTCCGCAGCGTCGTATCGAGCACCACTCGCAACGGACTTTTACCCAACGCTAAACTAGGATTAAGCAACAGTCGCGGATCGTCCTGTAGTACAGTGCCAATGCCGACGACGACTGCGTCGCACTCTGCCCGCAATGCATGCACCCGCTGGTGGTCATCACTGCACGAAAGTCGCACCAGTCTGCGATTCGCCAGCGCAATTTTTCCATCGAGCGACGCAGCACAGTTCACAATAACATACGGACGTTTCACAAAAGACACAGCAAAAAGGGCGTTATAGGTAATGCGTAACTACGCGTAAATGCGTATAACTAGTCTATTATTTCCAATTTTATTGGTTCGCCGCGGAAATTGTAGCTAGCCCAAGAACGACGGTCATAAGGGTACGCACTGATTATGTGAGTGGTACCGAACTTCTGGAATAGGTGCAGGTCCGCATCAGACCATCGGTTGTCTGGAATAGGATGTGAGTGGACTACACCACAGATAGACCAGTCAACTGGGAGCATGTGCAGTGGCAGAATGGCGTGCTCATCGCCAGCAACACCTCCCGGTAATGGTAGTAGCTCGGTGATTATGTTCCCTTCTTGGCGGAGTACTGCGGCGAATTCATAGGGGTGCTGATCGCGAGAGCACTCACATATCAGGTCGAGCAGTTCGCCTCGGATGGCTGTTGGGGGTGGCATTCAGTAAGATTCCTGTTCAGTTGGGAACTCACTATCGCGTATATCGCTGACGTATTGCGCGATGGCAGACTGAATATCTTTTTCAAGATTGAGATAGCGCCGCAAGAACCGTGGAGAAAAATCCTGAGTGATGCCGAGCATATCGTGCAGTACGAGTACCTGGCCATCACAATCGGGACCAGCACCTATTCCGATTGTTGGCACCGAGAGTAAAGCGCTTACTTGCTTTGCTAGTGTCGCCGGGATTTTTTCCAGCACGATGGCGAAGCAACCTGCCTGCTCGAGGTGTTTAGCGTCATCGAGCAGCTTCTGCGCTTCGTCTTTCTCGCGTGCGCGGACAGTGTAGGTACCGAACTTGTAGATGGATTGCGGTGTTAACCCGAGGTGACCCATAACCGGGATACCAGCAGTTAGGATGCGCTCGACAGACTCTCCCACTTCGGCACCCCCCTCAAGTTTGACGGCGTGCGCACCCGATTCTTTCATGATACGAATTGATGATTCCAGTGCTGTTCGGGAATCTCCTTGATATGTACCGAATGGCAAATCGACGACGACTAGCGCCCTCTGCGCCGCCCGCACGACGCCACTGGCATGGTAAATCATCTGCTCAAGCGTTATAGGTACAGTGGTCTCGTTACCTGCCATTACATTGGAAGCGGAGTCGCCAACAAGGATGACATCCACACCGGCGCCATCGACTAGCCTCGCCAATGAATAATCGTAAGCGGTAAGCATCGCAATTTTTTCACCTTCCCGCTTCATCGCCTGTAGCGTGTTAGTAGTTATACGACGAGCGTTACTGGCAGGTGCCATGCTTGCCCCCTGCACTGGGGATTTATTACAGTTCGCCGCTGTTTCTCCCAAACGCTTTTTATAGTGTTGCTGCACGGGGGCGCCGTGCTCGGTCACGACTATATCCCTATCGGGATTTTCGCGGTCATTGCGCTCACCTTCCCGCTATTCAATTTCTTCCTCGGTCGGTTCTTCCGGCCTGACTACGGGAACCCGCTAAAGCGCTCGACGTACGAATGCGGTGAAACTCCGGTTGGTGAGGCTCATATTCAATTCCACTTCCAGTATTACATGTTCGCTATTCTTTTCGTGGTGTTTGACCTTGTCGTAGTTTTCCTGATGCTCTGGGTATTGGTCTACACCAGCCTTGACACTAGCGCTAAGCTGGTGATGTTTCTCTTCGTCGGCATGACTCTACTCGCACTCTACTATGCGTTGAAAAAAGAAGAGGTAATCTGGATATGAGTCGGCAGCAAGTGCGTGGCAATCCTAGAATGCGGCGTGGACTCGGGTCACGCACCAGCGACCCAACTACGATGATGGAAGACCCTCCATCAGGTGACTGGTTGACGCTCCGCTCTGACCAGTTTCTAAAATGGGTCGATGACGCAGTTTACAATATCGCTGAGCAGACTGGTATCCGTGATGTTGTTAATCGTGTTACACGTCCTATTTTCAACTGGGCTTTGCGCTATTCGCCTTGGCCGCTCCACTTCGGTATCATGTGCTGTGCGCTAGAAATGGGGGCTGCTGGTGGGCCCGACCACGATTCCGAGCGTATGGGGGTAGTCTACCGCTCATCACCGCGACAGTGTGATATCTTGATTGTAAATGGCCCAGTCTGTGAGAAATTGCGCCCGAAATTGAAGACGCTATACGAGCAGATGGCTGACCCGAAATGGGTCATTGCGATGGGAGAGTGTGCTATTGGTGGCGGCCCCTATTGGGATTCCTATTCGGTTGTTGCAGGTGCTGATACTTTCATCCCAGTTGATGTTTACATTCCCGGATGTCCTGTCAGACCCGAAGCGCTAATGCATGGTTTCTTGACACTACAGAAGAAGATTCGTGAGCAGGAGCCAGGATATTTCCTGAGGCGTTGATATGGAAACCGGGAAACTCATTCAGCAACTCGGAAAGCACAAGGGCACCAGCAATAGTTCAGCGCTTCGCTCTAACGTTGGCTGCATTTCGGTCACTCCTGAGGCGAGCTCAGCCTTCTTTACGGCACTGAAGGAGGACTTCGCCTTTGATCACTGCTCATTGATTTCAGCAGTAGACAACCAATCCGGCTTTGAACTCGTATACCATTTTTCTATCGTTGGTGAGTCAGGACAAATGCTCGAGGTCCATGTGGATTTGCCGCGCGATACACCAACTATAGACTCCATTACCCATCTTTGGGGTGGTGCGGATTGGCACGAGCGCGAAGCGTATGATTTGATGGGCATATACTTCATTGGCCACCCTGACCTGAAACGGGTACTGCTACCTGATGGCTTTGCAGGACACCCCTTACGCAAAGACTACGTCTACGAAATCCATGAGGAGGAGTGGTAATGGCGGAGATGTGGATTCACATGGGCCCGCAGCATCCAATGACTCATGGACTCTGGAACTTGCGCATCAAGGTTGACGGGGAAACTATTACTGACGCTGTGCCAGAGTTGGGTTACCTACATCGCTCGGTCGAGAAAATCGGTGAAAGGCGCAAGTATTTCATGAATACGACACTTACCGACCGTCTCTGTTACGCCAGCGCGATGACTTGGACCCATTGCTACTGCCTTACTGTCGAGGAACTGATGGGCGTAGAAACACCACAACGTGCAAAGTATATTCGCACAATTGTGCTTGAGTTGCAGCGCATCGCCTCACACCTGATGTGGCTTGGAGCATATCTACCTGACTTGGGATTAATTACCGGTTTCCTCTACGGCATGCGCGATCGCGAGATGTTCCTGAATCTTCTCGAAATTCCAAGCGGCGGGAGGCTACTCTACAACTATGTCAGGATCGGGGGCGTCAAACGCGACCTGCCACCTGGCTTTGCCGCCAAGGCAGAGCGCGTGATGCAGACCCTTGAACAGCGGCTCAAGGAATATGAAGATCTATACGACAACTCGAAAATCTTTCGCATGCGTACAGATGATGTCGGTTGCTACAGTGCCAGCGACGCCATCAATTGGGGCATTACTGGCCCCAACCTACGAAGCGCTGGCGTTGCTTTCGACCTGCGACAGGCTGATTCTTACGATGCCTACCCCGAGCTGGACTTCACACCAGTTACCACTTCTGCCAGTGACGGCATTAGCGACTGCTTCAGCCGTTACCGCCAGCGCATCGATGAAATGTACCAATCAATGGATCTCATCCGTCAGGCACTGGCAAAGATGCCGGAGGGCGAGGTAATGGCGGACAGCGTTCCCGTGCGGGCCAGTGGCGAGGCGTTCCGGCGCACTGAAGATAGCCGTGGCGAGGCGCTGATGTATCTGGTTGGTGATGGTACCGACCGCCCCTACCGCTGGAAAATTCGCAGTCCTATGTTCACTACAGTTTCGGCGTCTCCGCATTTCCTGAAGGGCTACAAGGTGGCCGACGTGCCAGCCATCATGGGAAGTATCGACATGTGTATTGGGGAGACGGACAAATGACCTCACTGTATGAATGGAGTTACTGGTTCTGCGAGGCATGGCTGGTGCCGTTACTGACGCCGTTACTATACTTCCAAGAGCACATCATGCCACCATTCAGCAACCCCGCCGGCGATTTAGCACGCTGGATGGAATCCGACCCCGGTCTGAATGTCCTAGCATGGTCTATTGTAGTCAATGTTGCCCTGATGATAGGTTTCACTAATGTTATTATAGTCGTATATCTCGAACGCAAGATTGCAGGACGTATCATGGACCGCCGAGGGCCCATGCTCTCTTTCAACTCATTGAAGGAAATTGCCAGTGACCTAGCTGGCTCCGTACCAGAGTACAACTGGAAGACCACAACTTATGCTGGTATCGGAATTTTGCAGAATGTTGCTGACGGTATCAAATTCTTTTGTAAGGAGATGATTGTTCCTGCCAAGGCTGATCGCCTCCTCTATACTATCGGGCCAGTTATATTCATCTCTTCGAGTATTCTGCTTCTGATATTGGTGCCCTTCTCGCCTCGCATAGCAGCCTCATCAGCTCCACTTGGACTATTGGTAGTTATGGCAGCCTTCTCGATTGCACCAATAGGCGTCTTAACGACTGGATGGGCCTGCAACAACAAGTACACTCTCATTGGCGGTATGCGTTCGGCCGCGCAGCTGATGGCGTATGAAATCCCACTGCTACTGTCGATGGCCGGTGTTTTCCTTGTCGCTGGATCTTTTAGCCCCATGGATATTGTTGCCCAGCAGCAGGATGCATCACAATTTGGTATTCCTATGTGGAATGTTATTCCTCAGTTCATCGGTTTCATTGTTTTCATGGTTTGCATCCTAGCCGAGGTCGAACGCATCCCCTTCGATTTGCCCGAAGCCGAAGCGGAACTGGTCGAGGGCTGGACTACTGAGATTGGTGGCCTGCGGCTAGGCCTTACTTTCGCGGCTGAATACATCCGCGGTTTTGTGGGTGCCATGATTGCAACTGTCCTGTTTTTGGGTGGCTGGGCAGGGCCATTCCTACCAGGAGAAATATGGTTTTTGATTAAGGTATACGGAATATTGATATTCTTCATTATCCTCCGTTGGAGCGTGCCACGCATTCGCACTGACCAAATTCTATTGCTGGGTTGGAAACGGTTGCTACCGCTTTCACTGCTCAATCTTGCTATCGCCATCTTATTTGTGGAGGTTTTCTGATGCCTGGACCAACCAAGACTCCAAGCCTAATCACGTCAATCATCAGACCCTTTACCGTTACTATCAGGCAGATGCTTAAGGCAACTTTTGGACGGCCGCAGACTACCATGTATCCACTGGAACGGCGTGAGTTACCGCCTACCTACCGTGGTATGAATGCTGTCATCTGGGATCTTTGCATTGGCTGCGGTATCTGTGCTGAAGTCTGTCCAAATCGCTGCCTCAAAATGAAGCCTGAAACCTTGGACGATGATGAACAAATGCGTGCGTGGTATGGCTCTCATCTTGCCAAACGTAAGTCCAAGCCAGAGCGTCCGGCGATTAACTTCGGCCATTGTATGTTCTGCGGCTTTTGCGAGGACTACTGCCCTACAGGCGCGATGACAATGACTGATTTCTACGAGATGGCTGACACTACGCGCGAGGGTCTCATCTATCCTGCCCGGTCGCTCAAGGTTGATATGGATACGCAGCCAAAGCTACCGCTCACAAACTACATGATGGAATCACCGGCTCTGCATGCTGATACTTGTATTGGCTGCCGCAAATGTGTCGATAACTGCCCCACCAACTGTATTATCATGGATAATGGACCCAAAGAGCGTGAGAAACGTGACGGTTCGAAACACAACATCCCAGTCCCCTACTTCGATTATACCATCTGCATTGGCTGTTCAACTTGTGTCAAGGTCTGTCCTGTTGACTGTCTGCACATGGAACCAATCTCGGATTCTACTTCAAGTGGACCGCAGCTGGCGGAGGCAGCCTGAATGGACTTTGCACTCATTGTTTTCTGGTTGCTTGCGCTGAGTATACTCGCGGCGGCCTGGGCTGTTGTAACTGGCAGTGACATAGTTCATTCTGTAGTTTGGTTAGCGACAGTTTTCCTGCTTACTGCAGGCATATTTATTCTCGCCGGCGCGGAGTTTCTAGCAGTCATTCAGGTATTGGTCTATGTCGGTGCTGTTTCGGTAGTTATCCTGTTTGGTATTATGCTCACGCGGCGTACGCTACCAGGTGGTGAATATGACTGAGTCACGCATAAGCTGGCTGCTGCGCAGCACGTTGGTGCTCTACGTGCTGGCAACACTTGCGCTTGCACCTTGGGCTGAACTCACTCCAGCCGAGGAAGGCAGCGACCCGTATCCACTCTGGCCAGCTGACGGCTACCAGCACCACAATAGTACGCTGCGCTTTGAGTGGAGCGCATTGTCAGTAGAGTACTTGGTCATGGTGTTTAATTCAACTGGTGCCGAGGTGGTAAACATAACGCTCGTGGATGCGGCTAGTTACCAAACCAAGCGATTGATGCCTGATTACTATACTTGGGTGACTTGGTACGTGCCAATTAGTGGAGCGCAGTCCGAGATAGTCGCGGGTGGAATTTTCAGCCTTAACACTTCAGCAAAGCAAATTCTGGATTGGGATGCCATAAACATTAGCTACCAGTTCCGACTTTTGGCGGTTGACGGAAGCACAGTAAATGCCCACGAAGGCGATGGACTACGCACCGAGGTCAGTGACTTAGAGTCAGGCAGCATCTACCGCTGGCAGGTCCGGGCCCTAGACTCTAATGGCCATACTACTGATTGGAGCCTGCTACGTTCCGTTGAGGTCGGTACGACTCAGTTCCTTGCCTTCGAAGTCTTCAGCGAGTGGGAGTTGGCACTACTACTCACTGGCATGATACTTGTCGTCGCTTTGCAGGCCGGAGTGTTCCTGGCACGGGAGGAGCCTAAATGATTCCGTTATTGCACTATGTCTTGTTCAGTTCTACTTTACTATTGATTGGCGGCTACGGAGTGGTGCGTAACCGCAACGCTATTGTGGTATTGATGTCAATCGAAATAATGCTAACTGCCGCAAACATCAACTTTGTCGCCTTTGCTGAATTCTGGCACGATATGGGAGGGCAGGTATTTGCTCTGTTCGTGATTGCGATTGCCGCAGCTGAGGTCGCGATTGGACTTGCCATTCTCTTGAGTCTCTACAAACAACGTGACACAATTGAGCTGGATATGCTCGACCTCCTGAGGTGGTAAGATGCTCGAGCAGGCGTGGCTGATTCCAACCTTCCCGATAGCAGCTTTCTTACTTATCATAGCCTGCGGGCGGTTTGAGCCTCTACGTTCCAAGTTTGTCGCTTCAGGCAGCTGGCTAGCATTGTTGGGAGTCGGCATGTCGAGTGCCGTCTCACTACTAGTTGCATGGGAAGTTTTTACCGGCGACCACAGTCCGTATGAGGATACTTGGACTTGGTTTGAAGGTACAACCTTCTCGTTCGAGGGAGGAATCTATCTAGATGGACTAGCAGCGCTTCTGCTGGTTGTGGTAGGAATTGTCTCGTTCTTGGTAGTAATGTTCTCGATCGGCTACATGGCCGAAGAGGGCGAGAGGCGTATCCGCTATTATGCGGAGATTTGCCTCTTTGTAGGGGTGATGCACGGCTTGATTATTGCTAACAGCTTTCTACTACTCTTTATCTTCTGGGAACTTGTTGGCCTCTGTTCCTACTTGCTTATCGGTTTCTGGTATGAGAAGCCATCAGCCGCTTCTGCTGCCAAGAAGGCGTTCCTCGTCACGCGCGTTGGGGATGTATTCCTACTGTTTGGACTGGTGATCTTGTTTAGCACCTTCGGGACCTTGCGTTACAGCGAGCTCTTTGCTGATCCTGCAGTGCTGGCAGAGCACGCGACCGAGTTGAAGTGGGCGACACTCTGTATATTTGGTGGCGCCGTCGGCAAGTCAGCACAATTCCCGCTGCATGTATGGCTGCCCGACGCCATGGAAGGCCCATCAACGGTGAGTGCACTGATTCACGCTGCGACTATGGTCAAAGCCGGTGTTTTCCTTGTTGCACGGGCGTACCCTCTGATTGTACACTCACCTGACACAGCACTCTACATCGCAATCACTGGAGGTTTCACTGCCTTCATCGCAGCTTCAATGGCGCTGGTGATGTATGATATCAAGCGCGTGCTCGCCTACTCGACCATTTCGCAATTGGGCTACATGTTTCTCGCACTCGGCACCGGGGCGTGGGCATTCGCACACGCAGGTGGCGACGCTTATGCCGAAGCACATGGCTACACGGCTGGTATGTTCCACCTGTTAAATCACGCCTTTTTCAAAGCACTACTCTTCCTCGGTGCCGGTGCAGTAATTCACTCCGTACACACACAGGACATGCGTGAGATGGGGGGGTTGCGCAAGACGATGCCGTTTACCTCGACGGCAATGGGGTTGGCAGTACTGTCAATAGCGGGTGTGCCGTTCTTTTCCGGTTTTTGGTCTAAGGATGAGATACTAGCTGCGGTTCGACACAATGGCGAGGTAGAACCGATTTTCGCCGTGCTCTGGATGATGGCGCTCGCGACCGCAGGCATGACTGCCTTCTACATGACCCGTCTGTGGATGATGACATTTACAGGCCCCACGAACGATAAGGCACACGAGGCTCCAGCGGTGATGACCGTGCCACTCGGTATCCTCGGGGTGCTGGCGGTAGTTTCTGGATTTGCTATATTCATTGGAGATGGATTCGCCGGCTATGTCCATTATGGTTACCACGCACACCAGGATAATTGGGCACTACTGGACCATATTCTGACTGCCAGTGGGACACATTTGTCGGTGGCGGCAGCACTTAGCGGTATCGTGCTGGCGAGCCTGCTCTATTACTGGTCGCCTTTACAGACTAAACGACCCGATCGTGCGCGTTTCATCCTCGAAAACCAGCCCACTGCTATACTACACCACTTCCTAAGCGAGCGTCTCTACATGGCGCGTCTCTTTGACTGGTTTGGACTGCGCTGCTGGGACGTTATTGCGGCAGCATGCAATCGTTTCGACCTTCTCATAGTAGATGGTATTGTGAACTCTATTGCAGACTATTCTATCCGTGCTGGTGAACGTATCCGGCGCCTACACACCGGTTTCACCGGCCATTACGCCGCCTATTCACTTGGTGGACTTGGGGCGTTAGTAATCATGTTGCGAGTGGTGCTCCCACTGATAGGGTGGTCGCCGTGAAACGATTATTTGCGCTCGGACTATTACTGGTGCTGTTGCCAGCCGCGGCAGCAGAAACGCATACTGTAGAAGTGTCACAATCGGACGACGGCAGTTCATACTATTTCGAACCAGATGTGCTGCAAGTCGCAGTCGGCGACATTGTCCGCTTCGAGTGGGGTAACGGCTCGCACAACATCGCACAGGCTTCCGACGGAGAAGCTAATAGTTACGTATCAGGATTCTACTCGGGCGAACCGCAGGTGGGCGGCAACTGGACACTACCGGCCGAATATACTGAGACTGACGGTACGCTGGATTACCTATGCGAACCACATGCATTGATGGGGATGCGCGGTTCCATCATTGTAGGTAGCGGCGCAGCGCCGATTCCGGAAATTACTCTGGAGTTCGGCGAGTTTCCGTGGCTCAGCTATCTATTGATAATTCCACTGCTCGGCACAATGTGGTGCTGGGGCTTTCGGCATCACCCAGAAGCACCGCGCGTTATCGCGCTCGGTACGACATTGGCAACGCTGTTGCTCTCGATTACCATCTTTCTGAAGGCGGGCTCTAGCAGCGGCTACCGACTGATGGAAGAATATGTCTGGTCTTCTCAGTTCGGTGTCTCATTACTGCTGGGTGTGGATGGACTCAGCGCACCCATGGTGCTACTGACAGGAATCCTAGGACCTCTCACCGTTCTATTCGCGTGGGAAGAACAGAAACGACCTGCACTCTTCTTCGGATTACTACTCTTATTGCAGACCGCCACACTAGGGGTCTTCGTAACTCTCGACTATTTTGTATTCTACCTCTTTTGGGAGGTAGTACTGATTCCAATGTTTTTCCTAGTTGCTATTTGGGGTGGCCCCGCCCGGCGATATGCAGCTTATAAGTTTTTCATCTACACATTCACAGCCTCGCTGGTAATGCTGGTAGGCTTCATGGCGCTTTATTTCGAGGCGGGGGCAAACACATTTTCAATGATCGAAATTGCAAAACAGTCTGGGAGTTTTGCACCAACGTTCCAAAAGTGGGTGTTTGCCGCACTCTTCATTGGTTTTGCAGTGAAAATGCCGATGGTCCCATTCCACACATGGCTACCTGACGCACACGTCGAGGCACCAACCGCAGGCTCAATTGTACTGGCAGGCATCATGCTGAAACTTGGTCTCTATGGTCTCATGCGCGCCGCACTAGCGCCATTACCGCTTGGAGCTGAGTATTTTGTGCCGGTAATGGTAGCATTGGCCATTGTCTCGATTATTTATGGAGCAGCACTTTCACTAGCACAGACCGACCTGAAGAAGCTGGTTGCCTACTCTAGTATTTCACACATGGGTATTGCGCTGCTAGGAGTTGCGACGCTTACCGAGCTCGGTCTAGCAGGCGCAGTCTACATGATGTTTGCACACGGGTTGCTAAGCCCTGCTATGTTCATGATAGCAGGAGTTGTTTTGCACCAATTAGGGACGCGTGACATCCCGAAACTTGGCGGCCTAGCGCAGAAACAACCCTATACTGCAACTCTGTTCGTAGCAATCTTTCTGGGGAGCTTAGGATTGCCGGGGATGGCAACGTTCGTTGCAGAACTCTCTGTTTTTGTGGCATTCTTCCAGAGTCATGGCTACTGGCTGCTGCTCCCGATTTTTGGTATGGTACTCACCGCAGGCTACCATCTATGGGCACTCCAGCGCTCTGTGTTTGGTCCACTCAGCAAGGAAGTTAATGTTGAGAAAGTTCACGAAGCGCTCTGGTACGAACAATGGCCATTGTTTACAATCGTGACGCTGGCGGTGCTTTTTGGAGTGCTACCACAGATTTTGATGTCGCCAATTACTGTGGCGTGCTATGACATCCTACGACTTATGGGAGGTGTATAGTGGGACTGGAGCTACTCTTCCCGGAGTTTTTGCTGGCCGCTGCTGCACTGCTATTGCCCGGCACCTACCTTCTGCACCGTAACGCACGGCTCTGCGGCCAGCTAGCTGTCGCAACACTAGCGGTCGCACTGAGTGCTACGTGGGTGCAATGGTTTGGTGAAGGCCTCGTGACACCTGCAAGCTATTTTGGTCACCTCCAGATTGATGTTTTTTCACAGTTGTTTAAGTTTGCTTTTCTCACAATTGCGTTCGTGACAGGAATTGTCAGTCTGGCTTATCTGGGTGAATTGCCACACCGTCCCGAATTCTTCACACTGTTACTGACCGCCACGCTGGGAATGCTCATTGTGGCTTCTGCCAGTGACCTGCTGACGCTGTTTATTGGTCTCGAACTGGCAGCTTTCAGCAGCTACGCACTGGTTGCCTTCCAAAAACGCGACGATGGCTCGACGGAGGCTGGGGCAAAATACCTGCTAATTGGATCATTCTCCTCGGCACTTACACTCTACGGCATTTCACTATTATATGGCTTGACGGGGACTCTGAGTATCGCTAGCCTCGCAGCTCACAACTGGAATAGCGACTTTTCCGGCGCGCTTTTCGTCGCCATCCTGTTCATTACCGGCGGCCTTGGCTTCAAGGTCGCGGCGGTACCGTTTCATGCTTGGGCGCCTGACGTCTATCAAGGTGCACCAACTCCAGTCACTGCTTTCCTTGCTGCCGGCAGCAAGGCAATGGGTTTCGTTGCCCTACTACGAATTTTCGTTGTGGCGCTTGGCTCGATGCTAATAGAATGGCAATTACTGCTCGGCATAATCGCGATTGTAACTATGACTGTTGGCAACCTGGCTGCGCTGCGGCAGCAGGATATTGGCCGTATGCTCGCATATTCATCGGTGGCTCAGGCAGGCTATATTCTAGCAGCTTTCCCCGCTATGACTGAATTGGCATTGGGCGGTGCAATTTTCCATACACTTGTGCATGCCGTGATGAAAGGCGGTGCATTCGTCATCGTTGCAGCCGTTGGAATAGCTGGACTTGGATATGGAATTGATGGATACCGTGGACTAGCTCAGAGGTCACAGCTTCTTGCTCTGACAATGACAGTGTGCTTGCTGTCACTAGTGGGAATTCCGCCTTTCGGCGGCTTCTTTAGCAAATTCTGGCTATTCTATGGCATATTCCAAGCTGGGATGGCAGGGCAACAGTGGTTACTCTGGCTGGTAATTGCGGGCGTTCTAAATTCGGCATTGTCACTCTTCTACTACTTGAGAGTTATCCGTAATATCTATACCGAAGATCCCCAAGGTGAGGCACGGCCTTTTGGAGAACACACGCGCTATCCTGCACTAGCAGTGCTCCTCCTACTCATACTTCTGATTCCATTGGAATACGACTATCTCCTAACACTTTGCCGTGATGCAGCGGCATCACTTCTGTGAGTAGTTCTGAGAAGAAGCGACAGTTCGAGCGACTCTGGAAGGGCGAAACACCCAAAGGTACAAACACGCAGAAACGGGACGAATTTCGCTCCAAGATGAAATCGAGCTGCCAGCAACTCGGTCTTCGATTTAGCAAGATAAACTCACAGCGAATTTATCTAGGCGAAACTGGAGCTAATGACGATGAAATTACTCGTGTCGGTGAAGTTCGTGTGCGCCACCCTCCACGCCGTCACTTACGCGGTCACTAATTGATATCAGCTTGTAGCAATTCGGTTGCGAACGCAGAAGGGACTAATTCTAATAAATCACGATAGGTCGATTCAGGTAGCTCCTGCAAATAGCCACGCGAACGTTCCAGCCACGGTTCGAGCAGCTCCTCACAAACACGGTGCGCGTCTTGCGGATGACCATTGGCGATGAGTAGGGAAGCGTCCCTGTCCTCCAAGAATGCCTGGACCCAAGGTTGGTAGCCGGGCAAGCGCGCAAGTCGCGTCAAAGGCAAAGTTGGGATGCCTAGCGCTAAATCACCGACTGGTGTACCTGTAAGCAACGATTTGAGCAGATCCACAAAATCATCTGCCAGTTGATAGATTATGCCAACGCACTCACCGTAGTGGTAGAGAAGCGGTCCTAAATCGATGCGGGGCGAGACCAGTGCCCCAAGTTCTGCAGATGTGGCATAGAGCGCTCCAGTCTTACGTTTGATTCGCTTTAGATACACAGCCTCAGTATAGTTAGCATGGTCAGTGAAATCAGCAATTGCTCCTTCGGACAGATTTCGAGCAGCTTGCGCTAGCGAACGAGATGTGGCTTCCGTAATGGCGCCATGAAGAGAACCTGTCGCAATCAACAAATCCGCTACTAAAACTGCGGTGCGTGGTCCCAGCTCCCGCCATAAGGCGGGTGCATCACGTCGGAACACGTCTCCGTCAATCCAATCATCATGAATCAGTGCACCGCTGTGAGTTAATTCTAGCGCGACGCCGCACTCGAATGCCAAGTGAGCGTCACCATCAAGCGCGTCAGAAACCAATCGGCAGAGTATAGGTCGCAATCTTTTACCACCGCGGGCGCCACGCTTGAGCAAGGGCACGACGTCCTGTGCTTCGGCGGTGAGTGCAGCTGCCAGATGGTCCTCGAATTCCTGCCGAACCTGTCCGCTGTAAGTCGCTAATGGTTCGTAGGATTCGAGCGAAAAGCTAAGACTGGTGGAGTTGCGCATCCTGAGCCAAAACCTCGACGACCCGTTTAAAAGTCTGCTATAGCGGCTAATGGCTGTATCTCGCCCTCTCCCGGCTCCGCTAATGCATCTACCGCAGCATGCGCGCCAGTGATAGTAGTGATGAAGGGGGTACCAAGTTCAACTGCTAGTCGTCGCATCTGTGCACCATCAGTCTGTGCACGGCGCCCTGTAGGGAGATTAACTACTAAATCGACATTACCGCTACGCATGAAGCCCAATATATCGGGTTGTCTTCCCTCTGAGATACGCCAGACTGTCTCAACCTTGAGCCCAGCTCTTCGGAGGTGGACTGCAGTTCCACGCGTTGCAACTAAACGAAAACCGAGTTTAGTAAAACGTTGCGCTACAACGACAAAATCTACCTTAAGTTGATTGGATACTGACAGGAATACAGTACCTTTACACGGTAACGAGCGGTTGCCACCAGCAAGTGCACGCCGGTAAGCAATTCCAAAACTTTGGCCATGTCCCATCGCCTCCCCAGTAGACTTCATCTCCGGCCCCAGAACTGTGTCGAGTCCAGGCAGTTTAAGCCAGGAAAAGGTAGGGACCTTCACAGCTACATTATGTGTGGGGAGTGGACTCTGCAAGACTGGTAATGGCTGTTCAAGCATTGCTTGCACCGCCAAACGTGCTAGTGGAACTCCAGTCGCCTTGGATACGAAGGGGAGCGTGCGGCTGGCGCGTGGGTTTGCCTCAAGAAGGTAAAGTTTCTCGCCAAGTACTGCAATCTGTAAGTTGGCGGCACCAATTATACCCAGTGAACGTGCAACCTGCGCCGAAAGTTCAACAACTTCCTGCACTTGTTTTTTCGAAAGTGATTGCGGAGGGATAACGCAGGCGCTGTCACCTGAGTGGACACCAGCCATCTCGATTTGCTCCATAATTGCACCAACTAGTACCTGCTTGCCATCGGACACCATATCCACATCTAACTCCAGTGCGCCTTCGAGAAAACTATCGACCAGAACAGGTTGCTCCGGTGAAGCGTGTGTCTCCAACTGTAGGTAACGTTTGAGTTGCGAACGATTGTAAATTATTTCCATCCCGCGCCCACCAAGTACGAATGATGGCCGTACTAGCACAGGATAACCAATACGCTCTGCGCATTCAACCACTTCGGAAGCTGAAGTTGCGGTCGCCCATTCAGGCATGCGCACGCCAATTTCCTCCATCAGCACACCGCATTTCTGGCGATTCTCAGCTTTGCTCATGTTTTCGACACTAGTACCGAGAATACGAGTTCTAAGTCCACTGGCTGCAATATGTTCAGCTACTATGTCGGCTAGATTGACTGCAGTCTGCCCACCCAACTGCAAAATTATCCCCCACGGTTTTTCGACGTCCAATATATCGCAGACGGCCTCCGCATCCAACGGCTCGAAATAGAGTCGATCTGACGCGTCAAAATCTGTTGAGACAGTCTCAGGATTGTTATTGACTACGACCGCCTCATACCCCGCGTTGCGCACTGCCTGCACGCCATGGACTGTTGAATAATCAAATTCGATTCCCTGTCCGATGCGTATCGGTCCCGAGCCTAGGATGACTACTGAGCGATCGCGTTCAATGGCGGCGGCGGCATCGCTGCAGGTTGAATAAAAATAGGGAGTCTTAGCAGCAAATTCGCCAGCGCAAGTATCAACCATCAGGTAGCTACTACGCAGCCCTGCTGCTATGCGTGCCTCGCGGACTTTTACCTCAGGCAGACCACAAACGTGCGCTATGTGTGCGTCGCCGAAACCCATCTTTCGAGCACGTACTAGCAGGTCCGGCACCAGTCCGGCTTTAGCCAGCTCCGCCTCGAGTGCGACCAGCGCTGCAATGCGTTTGGTAAAGAAAGTGTGGAAACCAGTCTGCTGCGCTACTTCCTCAGCTTCAAGACCCTGTCGCAAAGCTTCCCAAATCGCTTCAAGCCGACGGTCATTCGGCTGGCATAGCAATGTCTCTAACTTTGCTTTCCGTTCAGATACACCCTCTGGAAAACCGCATCCCTGCCCTAATGAACGCCAGCCCTTCAGTAATGCTTCCTCAAAAGAACGGCCGATAGCCATGGTCTCGCCTGTCGATTTCATCTGCGTCCCAATGTCACGTTCGGCAAGCTTGAATTTGTCGAAAGGCCAACGCGGGATTTTCAGTACTATGTAGTCTAGTGCTGGCTCGAACGCAGCGCTAGTATTACCAGTTACAAAATTCGGTAATTCGTGCAACCTTCGTCCAAGTGCGAGCAAAGTCGCAATGCGCGCAATTGGCACGCCAGTGGCTTTTGAAGCCAGCGCTGAAGAACGGGAAACGCGCGGATTGACCTCAATCAACACGTAATCTCCACTAGCTGGCTCAAATGCGAACTGGACATTACAACCACCTACGATTCCGAGTCCGCGTACAACCTTCAATGCTGATGTGCGGAGCCGCTGGTAATGTACATCTGGTAACGTCAGTGCTGGCGCAACAACAATCGACTCTCCTGTGTGGACTCCCATAGCGTCCAAGTTCTCCATCGAGCAAATGATGACGGCGTCATCACCACAGTCGCGCAAGACCTCAAACTCGAATTCCTGCCAGCCCAGCACCGACTCTTCGATGAGAACTTGTGTTGTTGGCGAGAGCGCCAGTCCACGCCCGGCGATAACTTCCAACTCCTTGCGTGAGTGGGCAATGCCACCACCGGTCCCTCCAAGCGTGTAGGCTGGGCGAACAACGGCGGGATACCCGAGTTTTTTTCCAAGTGAAATGGCCTCTTCAAGTGTCTCCGCAACGTCGCTCTGCGGCACGGGCTCATCAAGTTCAACCATGTGCTGGCGAAACTTCTCTCGGTCTTCTGCCATTGCAATGCTATCAAGCGAAGTACCGAGCGGGCGCACTCCATATTTTTCCAGCACGCCTGCTTCTGCTAGCTCAGTAGTCA
>NYZZ01000024.1 GCA_002687355.1 Methanobacteriota archaeon | reverse complement strand
TACTCCGCCACCGCTCATCCAAATGTCAACGTCAATATTGGCAGCGCCCTCGTTGGAAATCAGGATTTCGGTACAGCCAACACCTGAAGCACCGGGCCGCACGTCCACGCTCACGATCGCATCAGAGAAGCTGATGGAATATGCAACATCACTGTCTTTGTCGAATAGATAGACCTTGTCGTCAGTGGAGCCGGCGGCGATGTACTCCCCGTCCGCCGAGATGGCCACCGAGTACATAGACTCCCCAGTGGTGTAGTTCAGGAGCGGCGTGCTGCTGTCCTTGTCGAAGAGATAGACCTTACTGTCCCAGGAGCAGGCAGCGATGTACTCGCCATCTGCTGAGATGGCCACCGACTGCACATTATCCCCGGAGATGTAGTTCCAGAGCGGTGTGCTGCTGTCCCTGTCGAAGAGGTAGACCTTGTCGCCCCAGGTGCCGGCGACGATGTACTCGCCGTCAGCAGAGATGGCGACCGACTCCACATAAGTCCCGGTGGTGTAGCTCCAGAGGGGTGTGCTGCTGTCCTTGCCGAAGAGGTAGACCTTTCCGTCATCGGAGACAGCGATGTACTCACCGTCCGCCGAGATGGATACCGAGTACACAATAGACCCGGTAGTGTAGCTCCACTCCGGCTCCTTCGCATCCGCTTCCCCCGCCGCCATCAGCGCCAGCGCAATGCCAGCAATCAGCAGCAGGAACGGCCGTGGGCGCATCGCGGTCGCAGTGCCGGGTGGGTTTAGCGTTTTCTCGGGCTGCTGGTGGCGCATAGCGCTTAAGCCGTGGCGGGATGGGGCTGCGTGGCAGCCGTCGCGTCTCCTGAAATGGAGGCTTATTTCGAGGAACTGGAGCAGCGCGCCAACAAGTGCTACGAGCTAGTAGGACGTGCTCGCAAGGCGGGCTACGATATCGAGGATGAAGCTGAAATTCCGCGCGCACGCGACCTTGCCGAGCGAGTCGAGGCTCAGGTTGGTCCAGAGGGTATCGCACCACGCATTCGCGAGATTATCGCAGAGCACGATCGGGAGACTGCAGCACTACAGGTTGCGCGCGAACTCGCTGGCGAGCTTCGTGAGGAACTAGGCGTTGAGAAAGCACTGGAACAGGCGGTGCGTACATCACTTTCAATCCTTACCGAGGGAGTGCTGGTCGCACCGACAGAAGGTGTGGTCCGCGTCGCAACGATGCAGAACCACAACTCGACCCGCTGCGCCGCCATCTACTATGCAGGCCCGATTCGCGCCGCCGGCGGCACAGCGCAGGCGCTCTCGGTCCTGATTGCCGATGTTGTGCGGCGTGAGTTGGGGTTAGACGCCTACATCCCCACGCGCGCTGAGGTCGAGCGCTACAAGGAGGAGATTCCGCTCTACAAGCGCGCTGTCAACTTGCAGTATCTCCCGGAGGGGGATGAAATCGAGGCTATTGTCAAAGGCTGCCCGGTTTGTATCACTGGTGAGCAGACCGATCGCATTGAGGTGGCAGGCAACCGCGACCTGCCGCGCGTCGAGACTAATTGTTTGCGTGGTGGCGCAGCACTGGTGATTGCCGAGGGACTCTGCCTCAAGGCAGCTAAGGTGTTCAAGCATGTAGAGCGACTCGAAATTGGCGGTTGGGATTTCCTGCGCTCGTATACCGAGCGCAAGCAGGAGAAGGCGGGTGAGGGCGAATACAAGTACCTCAGAGACGTGCTCGTCGGTCGCCCTATTTTCGCGTTCCCGGACCGTCCTGGAGGCTTCCGGCTGCGCTACGGCCGTACCCGCATCACGGGATTGGCGGCAGTCGCGTTGAATCCAGCGACGATGGTCGCGCTCGATAGTTTCACCGCTATTGGCACTCAGCTCAAGATACAGCTTCCTGGTAAGGCGGCGGCGGTCACGCCGTGCGACTCAATCGAGGGGCCACTGGTGCTACTCGATGACGGCAGCTGCGTTCGCCTCAGCAGTCGCGAGGCTGCGGAGGCGGTTGCGCCCCGCATCCGCGAGATTGTTGATGTGGGCGAGGTGCTGATTTCGCCGGGGGAGTTCCTCGAGAATAACCATCTTCTGGTGCCCGGCGGCTGGTGCAGCGAGTGGTGGGAAGCCGAGTTGCGCGCTGTTGGTGGCGAACCTCCTAGTGAGGAACCCGATTTCGCCGCGGCACTCGCTATTTCACAGAAGCACGGCGTGCCGCTCCACCCTACACATACTTTCCTGTGGCATGACATCACACTTGATGAGCTGGCACAGTTGCGCCAGCTAGTGGCAGCCGGCAGCCGCGACAGTACAGGCTTCCTGATTCCGGCCGAGGCACAGCCGCTGCTGCTAGCGCTGGGCGTCCCGTTCCAACCTGACGGGTCTTCACTACACATAGGCTCAGAAGCGGAAGCGCTGCTCCACTGCCTTGGCGATAGTGACGCGAAAATTGAGGACAGTGTGCTGGTGCAGATATCGGCCGCCGCCGGAATCGAGATTCGCATCCGCGCTCCGACCAGACTCGGCGCCAGCATGGGCCGTCCGGAAAAGGCAGATATACGGCGCATGAAACCGCCACCGCATGCGCTGTTCCCGGTAGGTCAGGCGGGCGGACCGCAGCGTATGCTCAACAAGGCGCTGGAATCGCAGTCGTCACAGAGTCGGCTCGGTCGCCCCGGTAAGGGAGTCGAGCTGGAGGCGGAGCTGCGCTACTGTCGCGAGTGCAACAGCGAGACGCTTGCCGTCCGCCATTGTGGCCAACGCACGTTGGTGAAGGAGCAGGCGAAACGGCGTGATGTGGACTTGCGTGCTGAAGTGGAAGCGGCGCAACGTAATGCTGGAATTGGCGTGTTGCCGCCGGTGAAGGGCGTCCGCTCGATGATGTCCGCTACTCGCACGCCCGAAGCACTGGAGAAGGGTCTCCTACGCGCGCGTCATGACCTGCGCGTCTACAAGGACGGAACGCTGCGCTACGATATGATGAACCTGCCGTTGACTCATTTCCGCCCGACCGAAATAGGCCTCACTGTCGAGCGGGCGCATGAGCTGGGCTACGTGCGTGACAGCAAGGGCGCAGAGCTCAAGACACCCGACCAGATTCTAGAGCTGAAAGTACAGGATCTGGTGGTTTCGCGCCGTGCCGTTGACTGGTTGTTGCAGGTAGCACGCTTTATTGATGACGAACTGGCGCAGCTCTACGGTTGCGATCGCTTTTACAGCCTCCCAGAAGCGGCACAGCCAGAGGACATCATTGGCCAACTTCTCATCTGCCTCAGTCCGCACACCTCAGCTGGAGTGCTGGCGCGGCTCATTGGTTTCACCCAGGCTCGTGCACAGTATGGACATCCCTTCCTGCATGCTGCCAAACGGCGCAACTGTGACGGTGATGAGGACTCAATGATGCTGCTGCTCGACGGTCTTCTCAACTACTCGGAGCACTTCCTCCCAACGACGCGTGGTGGCACAATGGACATCCCGCGTGTGTTGAGTACCCGTATCGATCCGACTGAGATTGACAGCGAAGCGTACAATGTAGGACTTGAAACACATCTACCACTCGAGTTTTATCAAGCCGCTGCCCGGGGCCAGCATCCCACCAGCGTACGCGAGTTGCTCGATATAGTCGCTGACCGGCTCGAGACGCCGGACCAGTATCAGAACTTTGGCTTCACCCACGCCACTGGCGACCTGAACGACGGGCCGCATGTGTCGCGCTACGTCATGCTGGGGACAATGCAAGAGAAGTCGCAGGCGACGCTCGAGCTGGCGCAGCGCTTACGTGCATCCGACGCCGCGTTCGTGGCGGAACGGACCATTGAGAAGCACCTCATGCGCGATCTCGTGGGAAACTTGCGCGCCTTCGCGTCACAGGGGGTACGCTGCAAGAAGTGCACAGCTAAGTACCGCCGGCCGCCGCTGCGCGAAAGTTGCCCGAAGTGTGGTGGTGGGATTCTGCTCAATATCTCGCGCGCATCCGTCTCGAAGTATCGCCGACTGGCGCATGAGATGGCGCAGCGCTATGAGGCGCGTCCGTTCATCCAGCAGCGACTGGAGCTAGTGTTCCAGTCCATTGATGATACGTTGGAGAACGAGGAAATCCAGCAGACCAGCCTCGGGGCGTTCATGTGATTCACTGGCTGGAAAGTGTTGATTCGACCAATCGTCGGGCTCTCGAAGCACGATTGGCACCTTGGGATTCAGTGGTTGCGCGGGAGCAGACGGCAGGTCGCGGCCGCCGTGGTCGGTACTGGAAATCACCGCCCGGCGGACTTTATATGTCGGTAGTCGTAGAAAATGAACATCTCTTACCACTCCGTGCGGGCCTGGCAACGCGCGATGCATTACAGCTACACTGCCCGGGCCGTATTGGAGTGAAGTGGCCCAACGACTTGCTCTGCGATGGCGCCAAACTGGGCGGCGTGCTGTGCGAAGCAGAGGGTACCCGCACGGTGGCAGGTATAGGTGTCAATCTGGAAGGTGACTCTCCAGTGGGTGGTGCAACGACCTTGGAGGTTGTTGGCGGTAATTTGCCGCCCGCTGCCGATTGGCAGGCATGGCTCAAGCCACTCGTAACAGCCATTATCACACGGTTGCAGCGGCTGATACAGCTGCCTGTGCCGGAATTCCTAACGCGCTATCGACTCCATGAGCAGCTACTGGGTCAACTTGTTGCATGGGATGGTGGCCACGGCACCGCCCTTAGTATCGGCGCCGACGGTGCGCTGGAGGTAAGCACTGCTGCTGGGACGGTGAGGTTGCACGCGGATGAGGTAAGCCTTGCCTGAATTGGGACCGGAGCATCTGCTCGAGCAGCTGGTTGCTATCCCCTCGGTGATGGGTGACGAAATGGTGAAGGCGAAGTTCCTTGCCGACTATCTTTCCGGGTGGGAACCGGAGTTGCAGTCGGTCGATGAGGGTACCGTCAACCTCTGGTGCCACGGCCCTGGTGATGGCCGTCCAGTTCTGCTCTGTGCACACCTCGACACGGTACCACCTGCGCCGGGCTGGGAGGCACCGCACTCTCCACGTCGTGAGAGTGGTAATCTGGTTGGCCTCGGCGCAGCGGATATGCAGGCGGGTGTTGCGATTGCGGTGGAAATATTCTGTGCCTGCGCTGGCAGTGGAAAGGCCGACCGCCGACCACTATCGCTGTTGCTGACTTGCGACGAGGAAGGATGGTGCCGCGGCGTGAATGCAGCGCTGCCGCGGCTACGCGAACTGGCGCCAGAACTGGTGCTGGTGCCGGAACCGAGTGGAGAACGTGTCATGCTGTCAGCACCCGGCCGTGCGGTGTTCCGGCTGGCACTTGAGACCGCTGGCGGCCACGCGACGCAGGAAGGCGAGAGCGCGCTGGCGCACATGGCGACGCTAGCGCTTGAAATCGAGGCGATGGAGGTTGCAGGTACCCAAGTCGTGCTGGAGTTCGAGTCACGCGCTCGTGGTCTAAGCCATCCGCAGGACGCACAACTGGTCGTTGATCGCCATCTTGTGCCAGGCGAGTCGCGCGACACGGTCCGGGAGGTACTAGCGCAGCTTGATTCGAGACTAACTGTTGTGGAAGTCGAGCGACCAACGCCACCACCCGAAGCGTACACGGCAGAGCATTCAGAGCTGCTCGAGCACTTGCTCATGTTGAATGACTATCCACCAAGTGATTCATCATCTGTTGGTGACTTCAATTTCCTTGCTACTGTTGCCCCAACCGCTATTCTTGGTCCGAAAGGAGGTAACCTGCACGCACCCGATGAGTGGGTAGAACTGGCCTCGGTGCGCAGAGTTTACGAGATGTACCTGAATTTCCTGCGTGAGTGCTGATGCGCCTGCCCCAGACGCTAAATTCCCCCGCCATTCGCGTACCGTGAACGTGAAAATAGTTTTCGTGCTCGCGCTGCTGCTGCCGCTGGCAGGGTGCCTGCACGATTCAAAGCTTGGACCCTTCGACTGTGAGCCATCCACTGGCGCTTGCCGTTACGAAATCCTACGTGGTGATTCGTATGATAAGCTACTGCTCGAAATAAACTATGTCGAGGGTAATGCTCCTGACAGCACTGCGCTGGACCTAGTGAAGCAGCGCATCTCGGAGACGACCGAAAAATCATCAATATCGGTCAAGCAGCACGCGTTCGGCAGTGATGACGACTCCTATACATTGGATGAAGTGATGGTAATCGAGGATCGCGAGCGTACGCGCCACAAGGGGGGTGATACTTTCGTCGTCCACTTGCTCTACCTGAACGGTGAGTATGCCGATAACCCGGACGCGCTTGGAGTAGCCTACCGCGGTTCGTCAATCGTTATCTTCAAAGAACAGATTGAGGACGCTGCATTCCTTTTCGTCTCGGCGCAGGACATCGAGAAGGCGGTGCTGGTCCACGAATACGGCCACCTGGTAGCGCTGGTAAATATAGGCTACACGTCACCACACGACCATGAGGATCCCGACCATCCAGGCCACTCAACTAATGACGAGTCAGTGATGTATTGGGCGGTCGAGTCGGTTGATTTGGGAAACCAGCTGGCGGGTGAGCCACCCAACCAGTTCGACTCCGATGACTTGGACGACCTGCAGCGCATGCGCGAAGGCACACTGTGAGCCCGAGGTTAGCGTGGGCTATGGTGCTAGGATGGATGGCGCTCATTGCTGCCATGAGTCACCAGTCAGTAGTCACAGGCCCGTCAACTGCGACTGGGCTTTCATTGGCAGACAAGCTGGATCATCTAGCGGAATTTGCTGTGCTCGGTGCCCTGCTGTGGAATGCTGTATCGCGCTACCACCCGTTGCCTAGCGTCACGCCTGCGATGTTCCTTTTCACAGTTGGTGCCGGCTACGGTGCACTCGATGAGCTGCACCAGTCGCTGGTGCCAGGACGCAGTATGGAATTGGGAGATTGGTTGGCTGATGTGCTGGGTATCGTCTTGGGTAGCTATGCTGTAGACCGCTGGCAGCGTTAGCCGCTACGCATAGCTGCGCAATCGTTCGATGACCCATTCGCGTTCAAGCGTAGAGAGGAAGAATCCCAGGCGGGGGCCGCGTTGCTGGCCGAGCAGCACACGGTAGATTAGCGTAAAGAGTTCTTTAGCCTCGCACCCGCTCGCTTCCTGCGCTACATAGAATAGATCGTGCAGGGACTGCGGTTTCCATTCAGCATCCTCGAGCAGACCTGCCAGCGTGGTGAGGGCGCTGCGTTCGCCCTTATTTAGCTCGAGCTGCGGCGGTTTTTCCTGTAGCATGAAGCGCACTGAATCGGGCGCTGCACCGTCAAGCCAGTTGTGGAGGCAGTTCAGACGCTGCTTCAGCCACTTTCGGTCTGCAGAGGAAACGCCACCGAGTTCTCCCGTTCGTTGCAGCGTCTCGATTACGGCATCCAAACTTGGTCGCGACTGTGCCAGTGTCACTAGATGACGATATGGGATTGCGGGTAGCGCTTCTGGAATTTCTGTTATCTGAGACAGTTCCCATGCGCGCGAGTCGTCGCTAGGATCACCACCAAAGCGCGCTTGCCCGGCGCGGTCATAATCGTCCACGAGGTTGAGTACCCCCATTCCGGGGTCGAAATCGATATGTCGCTGTGGCTGTGGCTTCAGTACCAGCCAGCGTAGTGTCTCGGACGGGGCGATGTTTAACATCTCGGCCGCTGAAACAGTTACGCCAGTAGAGGAGTGCATTGCGCCGGAGCCTTTGAGGTGAATCCACTCATAGACTAGGTGGTCAGGTGGACTGCCGTCATAGATGGTCTCAATGATTTCGCGACCAGTATCAAAGCTGCCACCACGGGTGGCGTGGTCTTTGCCAAAGGCTTCAAAAGTAACGCCAAGCCAGCTCCACTTGGCAGGCCAGTCGAGTCGCCATGGAAGCTTCCCCTCGCCCTCAGCCAAGTTGTTGCGCACAGTCTCGCCCTCAGAGTTTTCGAATTCGAGCCAGGGCCATTTGCACTCCGTGACGTGTCCATTGACCAGTCGCCCGTCATTATCACGGCAGGTCCAAGGAAACCATTCGCGTGGCAGCTGCCGTCCGCTGACGCGCTCTAGGATTTCGCGCACACGTCCTGCATTCTCGACTGCGGAGCGGGTGCAGTCGCTAAAGTGTCCTTCACGGTAGGCGGCGTGGTTGTCAACCACCTGCGGCGTGACTCCCACATCCTGAAGTGCTTCGAAGAACGGCTCGAGGAAGTAATCGGCGTAACTGCCATTTCCCTCCGGTGCTGGTATCTCAGCCAGTGGATGGCCAACCCACTTGCTATAGCTCTTGTCGAGGAACGGGTAAACCTTGCGTAGTGGGTCTGCAGTGTCGGCGACATAGACCAGCTTCGCCTCGCCGCCCTTGTCGTGTACCGCACGTGCCACAGCATCGGCGGTCAAGATTTCGCGCATGCTGCCGACGTGGATTGGTCCTGACGGCGTTATTCCCGAAGAAATAACGTGTTGGTTGCCGCGCTCTAGAAGTCGTGAGGCTGCGACGTCCGCCCAGTGCATTCAGGTGCCGACGGGTCGCGCACGGACCAGTGCACGCAGCGGCACGCCGTCCACTTCGTTCTCGGCCCGTTTGTTGATGAGCACCATCACTAGCACTGGCTTGCCGCCCTCCTGTTTCACGAATTCAATAACCTCACGCGAGGTGGAACCGGTGCTGATAACATCATCAACGATTATCACCTGTTTACCATCTAAACCAGCATAGTTGGACGCAAAGTCGATAGCAGTATCTTCCCGCGACGGGCGCACCATGGCAAAATCGATTTCCAAAATGTCGGATAGCATTGTGCCAAGTGGGACGCCGTTGGCCATCACACCTGCTATAACATCTACCTCGAAGCCGTGTTGCGCCTGCTCCTCCAGGATGACGTCAGCCATTATCTCGGCGATAGCACGCATACGCAGACCAGAAACGCCGATTGAACGCCAGCCCGCCTTGACATCAGCCGGTGGTCGGTCTTCCGGCTCTGATGCCTGCTTAGCGAGTAGCCATTCGACCGTTGATTGCCCTAGGTGCAGTTCTTGGCAGATTTCGCGAGTGGAGAGCCCTTTCTCACGCAGTTCGACCGCACGCTCCATCATGCCCTCAATTGACATCGGCCCCGGCCTGTTTTGTGGCTATTAAAATCTATCCTGCTAAATTTCTGCGTTACCAGCTAGCCCACACTCACCGCACTCCACTTTTTGGATTCGCCCCAGCTTGGGCACTTCCATCTGCGCGCTACAGCCTGGGCAGGCAATGGTCGCTGTTCCGTGCGCAACCACTGGCTTTACCTTCAGCGGCGCGCTGTTCACTGTTGTAGTTGACTGTCCGGAAGGAAATCGGCTCGCTAGAGGTTGGCGGCTTGATTCTGATATTTGTCTCGTAGCAGGCGGTGTAGGTGGTGTGGCACCAAACGGCATTTCCAGCAGCTCGAACCACCACATCGCGCCAATCGCAGTCACCAAAAGCAGTGCGCCTGTCGCGAGGCCAATGGTGCGCGTGTCTACTGACAGCCAGTCAGCAGACTGCGCCTCAGTCGTGTGGGTCGCGTAGAATGCGATGCCTTGCGGTGTCGCGATAACAATAGTGCTATCGCTGGCACCTACCAGCGGTGATTGCGCCTCAGTCAGTAACTCTCCGACTTGTTTGCCGGAGCGGTCGAGTAAGGTCAGGTCATCCGCGTTCGGTCCTAACCCGGTAATTGCGACCCTGCTCCCCGTGGCTGCAATCTGGGGGTTGGCAGTCACCGCCACGCTAGCCACTTCATGATTCCAGGCAGGCTCACCGCTGCTAGGCTCGAATCCGCTCACAATTTGGGTCTGGATGCCGTGGAGCAGCGTAATCAGCGAACCGTCCGGCGCTATCGCCAGCGCGCGACTGCTGTTCGCCTCTGGGGTCGCGAACTTCCATTTGCGTTCGTCACTTTCCAAGATATAGGCGTGCAGTTTTCCAGCAGTCGCTACGGCGATTACCTTGCCATCCGCAGACATCTCCAAATCAAGTGGTGGTTGGTCAAACGTGTATTTGCCGAGGTCACCTCTTAGACCCCCATCATTACGCCGCACGATGTAGAGTTGATCAGTCCCTGTCACCGCTAGGTAATCTCCTTTCAGGACAAGCCGCAGGTCATTTTGCAGATCATTGCGAATCTGCTCCCGCTGCCCATCGTTAAGCACTAACTCATCATCTGGGAAAGTCCAGCGCAGTTCCATTTCTTCCCCCGAACCGTATTTCCAGAGTCGCACACTGCCACTGGCAAAGCCAGCTGCAATGTAGTTGCCGGCTGATGAGAGCGCGACCCCCACGGGTTCATCGCCCGGGACGGTGGCAGACACAAGCACACCTTCTGCTCCATAGAGCACCACATTTCCACCTTCGATGAGCGCCGCACGCTGCGCTTTGTAATCTACCGCCAGCATTGTTACATTGCTGGTAGTCGTATAGCTTACCTTTGAACCGTCATCCTGTAGGAAGTGTAACTTGGCGTCGCGCCATGCCACCACGCCACCACCAGACCCTGCCACTAGGAACGTTGGTTCACCCTGCAAGTCGATATTGCTGGTGTTGTGCATTCCGCCACTTACAGGCAGTGCGAGTAGCAACAGCATCACCAGCAGGAACAGCGGTTTCACGACAGTCCACGCCGCCTGCCCCTAAAAGGTTGCGAGGGCCGCCTCTTTTATAGAGGGGGTTGGTGCGCGAGCGCTTAGCTATGGCACTTTTTCAAGGACGCTCAAAACGCAAGCCGACTGGTGGACGACTTCGTCCCCACCGCTCCAAGAGACGCGCTGAAATTGGACGCGAGTTGCAGCAGACTCGCGTCGGCGAAGAACGGCAGAAGTTTGCTCGCGCTCGTGGCGGCAATCGCAAGGTACGACTTCTGCGCAGCAATTTTGCTTCAGTGACCGACTCTGCTAAGGGAAAGACCTTCCGTGCGAAAATCCTAGACGTCATTGAAAATCCTACAAATCCGCACTACGTACGGCAGAACATCGTTACCCGTGGCGCGATTATCGAGACCGACGCAGGCCGCGCGCAAGTCACATCGCGACCGGGACAGCACGGTGTCATCAGTGCGATCCTCATCACTGACTGAAATGAGCGACCGACGCCCACTCGTAATCTATCCAGAGTATTTCGACAGTCGGCTAGCGCGTACTGAAGGACGTCGCCTACCCACTGTCGAGTGCGTCAAGTCGCCCACTACGGAAGAACTTGCGACGCTCGCGAAGAGCATGGGTCTGGCACCCACGGCGGAAAAGGCAAGTCATCCGGCGCATTGGTCAGCCGGCCGCGGGCGGATGCGGCTTGCCTGGGGTGGCGCGAAGGTGGAGCTGTTGCACCAGCTCGGTGCCAAACTCAAGGAAGCACGACGTACGGACTGAGTTTGCACGCCATTACCATGGCACTTGTTTCACACCAAGTTTGTAACCGAGAATATTGACGCTGCGGTGCAAGATGGGGGTAGCGATGACGAGGGTAATGAGAGGCACCCAGCCATGGGAAGGCCAGCCACCGAAAAACCAATACTCAAGCCAGCCCCCTCCGAACAGCCCTGTCAGGACCAGCGCGCCGATTATGAAATCATATATGTCGAGCAGTGGCGATTTGGCGCCGCGCTCCTGCCCCTGCCGTCGTTTAATGAACGACGCCGCCATGTCTCCCACCAGCGCTCCAAAGGCGAGCAGGAAGAAAATCAGGTAGGGTGAAGAACCCCATGAGACATAGCCGCTGAAGAAACTTGAGCCAGTGGTTATTTGAAAATGACCCACCAGCAGGCCTCCAAGTGTACCGCCAACGAGCCCACGCCAGGTTTTCCCGTCACCCAGGATACGTCGCCCATCTCTCCAGTTGCGCCCATAATCTATAGGTGCCCCACCGCCAACTATGGACGCGATTGTGTTAGCAAGGTAAGCTGGCAGCATGTGCCAAACAGTGACTAGAACGATCCCCAATGGAGTGATTGCCACTACCGTCATCAGTCATCCAGCCTCCGCTTCAGCTCCTCAATCACCCTCACCGGGGTCGGCTCCACCCCGTTGAGGTGCGCCAGCTCCACCGAGACCGTGTCTCCCAGATGCACCAGCGAGAGCCAGCGCGCCAGCGGGCTTTCGCCACGTGCCCGGCACTCGATGACCGGGACGTCGCGCCACGCCGCCGCGCGCGTCGCTTTCCAGCGCGCCGCGACGCGGGCCGGCTCGTCCGGCTCGCGCAGCGCGACGACGACCGCGTTCGGAGGCGGGGAGGCCCAGCCGACAATCTCGTTGTGGTCCAGCTCGGGCAGCGCGTGGTGCACCGCCAGTTGCTTGGCGTTCTCCGCAATCTGGCAGCGCCAGCGGTACGCCACCGTCGCGAGGCCGCCGGCACCATAGATGAACGGCAGCTTGCCGGCGAGCTGCGCCGCAATCGCGGCGGGGCTGGCGGTGGCGCCGCTCTCGCCCCCGTCAGGCGCTGCGGCCGGCGCCGGAGGCGATGCCGCAGTCGCGGCCCCAACAGGCGATACCGCGGCGCCAAGCACTTCCCCCGCTTCGGTCAGTTGCGCCGCAATCCCGGCAATCGGCAGCCGCTGCAGCAGCGGCACCAGCAGCAGCGGCAGCGCGGCGCGCGGCTGGTGCCCCGGCTCGATGGCGGTCACGGGCGCGCCATACTCCCGCCCCAGTGCGGCGAGGCGGCCGCCGGTAGTAATCGCCTCCCAGCCGCATCCCAGCTCGATGGCGCGCTCGACGCCTGAGAGCGTCTCGGCGGTGTTGCCCGAATACGAAACCGCGATGAGCCGCTCGCTGCCGTCGGCCCATGCCGGCAGCCCGTAGTCGCTCCAGGCGCTGACGCGCAGCCCACCGCACCGCTCCGCGAGCGCCTGCGCCAGCCGGCCGGCGATGCCCGAGCCGCCCATGCCAGCGACGATAACGCTGCCGGCCGCAAGCGGCTGCGCGTCCTCGCTGGCGTCGGTCGCGGCGGCGAACAGCGCGCCAAAGCGTTGCATGTCAGTTTCGATAGAATTCGTAGCTGCCACGCGCCTCCAGCCAGCCCAAGGTTTTAATCACACCGGTTACCGACGATAACATTACCAAAGGTTTATAAAACGGGGATTCCGTCGAGGAGTACCTCCCCCGAGGAGGACGAAGTGAGATGATGGCTATGAAACCAGTAGAACCGAATGCGAACGGCGGCCGCCGTATGCTTGTTGCGCTCATTGCAGGCGCACTGCTCTTCACTACGCTGGCGCTAACCAGCACGGTGAGTGCGGCCTCGCCGATAACTCTGGCTTCCAGCGC
>NYZZ01000023.1 GCA_002687355.1 Methanobacteriota archaeon | reverse complement strand
GCTATTGCTGTGCAGTACTTCACTTAGCCAGGACGCTACTCCTCGTCTTCAGTCTCGGGGCCTTCGCGCGACCAAAGATCATCAGAAATTTCGTCGTAAACTGACGGGTCGGCCTCTTCGGGAACGACCTGCGGACCCGAATCACGGCGATTGAAAATTTCGGAGTGCCTCAGCAGCCAGTAATGGATACGCCACTCGCGGCCATCGTACAGAGTTGTCTCCTCGCGCTCGGTCTCCATCAGGGTGGCGTCCTCGAGCATATAGAAAGTATCACGGTCCTCAGGATGCAGTACATTGTCTATGATACGGTCGCTGTAGCCGAAGAAGTTCAGGATGTGCTCCGCTAGATAGCTCGATTCATCGACGCTGAGATGCACGTAGCTAGCGCTGTTGCGGATAGCAGTCGCGAGTGAGTCAGAAGTGAGTACCTCCATGAATCTCCAAGGCTTATACCGCGCTCTTCGTGGTCCTATATTAATACCCGGTCGCGCCACTTATATGTGACTCCAGTTTCGCGTCAATGGTGGATGACCGGCAAGAATTGTGGGAGCGGATGCGAAACCGACTCCAAGCGCGACCGCAACCGTCCAAGGACAAAACGGATATAGTAGACGAAGAGCTTTTCAGCGGGCTGCCAGAAATCGCCGATTTGTCGCCACCTCAGGCAAGGGAAACTGGACCTCCAAATCAGGATTTTGTCCCAGATGTAGCTGACACAGAAGAATCATCACTGACCGGACTGGCGGTAAGTCCACTGGAGTTGTTACGAAGTGGCGTTCCGGCCGGATTCGGCTGCATCCTGAGCACTATGGCACTGTTCGGCCTGCTGGGACTGCCCGGTTCGCTTGGCGCCGCCAGTGGCGGCTACTTTGGCGGTCGCTTAGCAGGCGATCCGGCGCGGGCGTTGACCAGCGCTATGCTGCCATTCCTGCTAGTTGCTGCTGTGGGCGGGCTGGTTAATGCGGGAGGACTGCCGCCGGGAGCAGGACCACAGGATCTGGGCGCTACAATTGGGGAGTGGGTCAACTACTCACCCAGCGATGGTGCACTAGGGCCGCTCTCACAACTGCCAGACTCGGGGTCCGCGGTCTTCGCCACCGCCGTCGTCTTCGCCTTTGTCGGTGGCCTCTCGGAAGCAACGCGGCGCGACTAGAGGCCGAGCCACCCTGTCGCCAGTGGCCAGTAGTAACGTTGTGCGGCGAGCAGTACCAGCACCGCCAGCAGCACCATTGGCACTCCGTTACGAACAAAATCAGCCGAGTTGGGGATACCGGAGGCATGGACAATCAAGTTAGGTGGAGTGCCGAAGGCTGTCGCGAAAGCGAAAGCGGTTGAGATGGCGGTCAGGATGGCGACCATTGCCAAGTCCAGGTCTGCCGCGACACCCACCGCAAGGGTAATCGGTACCAACACCGCGGCCGCAGCGCCATCAGACATAATATTGGTCAGTGCCACGCCGAGCAAGATGATTACCGAGAAAAGCAGCAGCTCACCACCTCCTTCCACTAACCCAAAGATACCAAGCGCCAGCCATTCAGCGACGCCATGGTCTACCATTGCCGCGCCCAGCGTCAGTGCTGCACCGTAGATGAACATCACACCCCACCGAAGCTGACGACGACTAGCGTCCCATTCCAACACTCCAGTGGCGTGCATTGCAATGGCTCCGAGCATTGCTACCGTCCCGAGTGTGAGACCGGTGCTGCTTGATGTCAGGAACAGCAGGAAGGTGCCACCTAGAATGGCAAGTGCCAGCAGCTGCCGGTCGTGCAGTGGTTCAGCGGGTGGAAGGTAGTAGTCAAGGGAGCGATTGTGAAGCTGGTTGGCGAATATAAGCGTCACGAACAGCAGAGGCATCAATGCCAGAGTAATAGGCGCCGCCAGCACGACCCAGTCCAGGTAGTCAATACGCAGACCATATTGCTCCAAGAATCCAATGGCAATGACGTTACGCGCACCTCCGGATGGCGTCGCGAGACCAGCGATAGAGCAACCAAAAGCAACTGCAAGCGTTAACGCGACCATCTCTCGCCGGTGGTTGCGGATGTCAGTCTTGTCGATTACCGTCAGTACGATGGGGAGCATAATGGCGGCAACCGAGTGGTCGGGAATCACTGCCGCCATCAGCGTCGAGACAATGATGATACCCCCTAGCAACCGGTAGGTCGAGGCTGTGAAGGGCGCCAGCAACTTGCGAATAATCAGCGACTCGGCCCCCGATGCGGAAATGCCCTGTGCAATAATTAGCGAGCCCAGTATCATGAACACTGCATCTGACGCATACGGTGCGAAGGCGTCATCACGGCTGCGCAGACCGAGCAGGACCAGCCCAGTGCCGGCCATCAGTGCTGTCACAGGAAGTGGGAACGCTTCCGAGACCCATAGGTAGATGATGAACAGAAAAAATAGAAAGACGTGCTGTCCATCAGTTGACAGCGATGTGGTAAGCAGCATCAACCAGATTACGAATAGGATTACGCCACCGGCGAATAGCTTACGGAAGGTCTTGTCGAGCCAGAGGCGGTAAAGTGGTGTATGGCGCCGCGGCTGTGTGCGGAGACGTAGCAGTCCTGCGCGGCGGCTGCGGCTCTGTTGGTCACTGCTCATCGTAGGACGCACACAGGGACATGTGCGTCAAGCACCACTTCATGCAGTAGCGGTACTGAAACGGCGTCCTCGATGTCTGGCAACACCACCAGTCGGGCGCCCTCGGAGGCGATAGTGCGGTTGGTCGCCGCTAACCTTCGCCGCCAGAGACCGCTTAGCGGCGCAATGGTTGAGGTGACATGAAACTCACCGCCTAGCTTGCCCCGTAGCTCCTGGACTGCTCCGTCGAGCGCTGCAGCACCACCGTGGATATCTTCGCCCAGATGAAGGAGCTCCAGGTCGCAACGGAAACTTTGTGCTAGTCGCTCAATCATCTCGAGAGCCGCATCGGGCAGTTGCGGTCCGTCGAAGGTGACTAGCGCAGGCGCACCCGGTCCCGGTAGCGGCTGCTCCTCACGAACGACAAAAGCATGGCACTGCACATCTTCTAGGATACGCTCGACCTCCGAACCAGTGAAGAATCGTGTAAGTCGCGACCGAAACGGCCCCAACACCAGCGTGTCACCTGCCTGCTCTTCAGCGACCATGTGTGCCAGCACCTGCGGCCGCTCACCGCATCGCAGCAACGGTTCGACTGAGACGTCAGTCACCGAGGCTGCAAAACGTTTCAACTCACGATCACCAAGCGGATAGAAGCACTCTTCGGGGTCCTGCATTCCGCTGCCGGCGCCAGTCTTGGTGGGGTTGGCAATGTACGCTGCTACCAGTGGCAGCTCCAATCGCCGCGCCAGAGTCAAGGAATATTCAGTCGCTGCCTTGAGCCGCTTGGATGGGTCGAGCGGAAGCAGTAGTTTGCTAAACATCTTCTACCAGTAGCCGGGGGAACGTATATGAACTGCCCGCCAGTCCGCGCCGCTCCGGAGCAATCATGGCGAAAGCACAACGGAAGGCAAAAGACCGCTGGAAGGGCAAGGCGTGGTATTCTCTCCACGCACCCGCCATGTTCAACTATGCCGTCATGGCCTGGACCCCAGCCAACAGCCCCGAGGCTGTGGCTGGTCGTGTTGCCGAGGTTTCTCTCGACCGACTTAGCGGTGACTTCTCACAGAAAAACTACATTGTCCGCTTTCGCGTCGGCGAGGTGCGAGGGCCCAACGCTTTCACCAGCTACGACGGTCATCGTTTGACTTCGGACTACAAGCGAGCGTTGACCCGACGCCGCAACACCCGCGTCGACTGCAATTTCACCCTTACCACTGCCGATGATGTACGCCTGCGGCTCAAGCCAATACTAGTGGTTGACAACCGCGTCCGCGGCTCCCAAGAAAAGCTGCTCCGCGCGCGGACAACTACACGGGTGAGCGAGATAATCTCTGGGCTGAACCTAGTAGAGGGGCTGAAGCGAATCTATTCGGGCGAGCTGGCGCGTGAGTTGGCTAAAGATTTACGCACTATCTACCTAACTCGGCGGGTCGAGATTGCCAAGATAGAGATGCTTTCACCCGCCATGCTGATGGATGTGCCGCCTTCAGAAGAGGAGCTGGAGCGCATCCTAGCTGAAGAGGAAACTGAAGATGGTGAGGACGACAAAACGAACGCGGAAGTTGATTACGAGTCACTCACCGTGCCGGAACTGAAAGAACTTCTGAAGGCGCAGGGAATGCCCGTTTCCGGTAAGAAGGCTGAGCTTGTCGAGCGACTATCGTCAGCTGGCAACAACGAAGAAGAAGAGTGACAGGAGCCGAAAGGGAGCTTGGGCCATTCCGGCTGCCAAGCTTGCGCTGGACTGGCATTTTTGTCCTGCTTACACTGCTGAGCCTTGATGTCTGGGCGTGGGACTCGAAAGCCGTAATCGGGGACTGGTTGCCGGTCTGGGTCTTCCACCTACTGGTGCTGCAGTTCACGCTGGCGTTCGCGCTCTGGCGCTTTGCGCAGGAGTGGAAGCCATGAGTCCAACACTAATCGTGCTGGCGGTGCTAGCACTCTATCTTACCGGCTCGCTCTGTGTCGGATGGTGGTCATGGCGCCAAGGGACGGCGACCCTAGACGATTATTTTGTCGCGTCGCGCCGAATCTCGCCGCTAGTCCTTTTCTGCACGCTTGCAGCCACCAATTTCTCGGCGTTCTTCTTCCTCGGTTTTGCCGGTGCAAGCTACCGACTTGGCTGGTCCTTCTACGGGCTGATGGCATTTGGCACTAGCCTAGTGGGGCTCAGCATCCTGCTGCTAGGAGTGCCCATCTACAAGCTAGGTAAGGCTAAAGGGTACCTGACACCGCCGGAGCTTATCACGGGCGAAAGCGGTTCACAGATGCTGGGGTGGCTCTACGGGGCTGTGCTCGTAATCTTCACACTCCCCTACCTCGCCGTACAACCGTACGGTGCTGGGATCGTCCTCGAGTCACTCACCAATGGGGGGATCGACGGATTCCATGGTGCCGTGCTGCTGACCGGCGTGATGTTAATCTACATCTGGCTAGGCGGAATGCGCTCCTCGGCCTGGACTGACCTGCTTCAGGGATGCCTGATGCTGGGGCTGATGCTTAGCGCAGTCCTAGTTGTGATGCAGGGACTGGGTGGTTTCAGTACGGCGGGCGGGGACCTCGCGACAGCGCACCCGCAGAAATTCATGCGGGAAGGCGCCGTTACCTGGCAGGTATGGCTCTCCTACACATTGCTCTGGCCAATGGTAGTCCCGATGTTCCCACAGCTATTCTCGAGGTTCTACATTGCCGAGTCTGATAAGGCGCTCCGCACAGCGGCATGGCTCTACCCAACTATCGTGCCGCTACTCTTCTTGGCGCCGGTACTGCTCGGCGTCAGTGGAAATCTGGACTTTCCGGAGCTCGCGAAAGCCGAGAGCGACTCAATAGTTCCGATGCTGCTGCTCGAGCATGCGCCACTCTGGCTGGCGGCGTTGGTAATGACTGGGGCGCTGGCTGCATTCATGTCAACCGCCGACTCGCAACTGCTGGCGATGTCCTCCATCCTGACCCGTGATATCGTCGCGTCGGTAACGGAGCTAAAGGAGGATGAGCAGTACTCGCTGGGACGCTGGCTGGTCGTGGCGCTGGCAATCGTCGGCTTGGCGCTGGCGTACGACCCTCCAGACACCATCTTTAACGTTGTTTCACAGGCGTTTACCGGACTCGCCGTGCTCTTTCCGACCACAGTTGCGCTGCTCTGGTGGCGGCACACGCGCAGCGAGGCGTGCATCGCCTCAATTCTAACGGGCGAAACCCTTGTGGCATGGACCTATCTCGCGGCACAAGGCGGTGGAATCCCCGAGTGGTTTACCCAGGGCTTCCACCCGAGCATGCCTATCATCTTCCTGAGCGCAGTAATACTCATAGCCGGAAGCCTGCTCCTCGGAAAGGACTCTGAGACTTAAATACTGGTCGTCAGGAAATAACACCAGTCTCGCGTGCCGCCTGTTCAATCTTTTCCGGCGATTCACGGTCAAGAATAGTATAGCGCTGTGGCCGGATAGTTTTCGCCTCACACAGAGCCTGCAACACGGTATCGTTCTCGAACCCTAGCTGCTCTGCGCTGGTGGGCGCACCGGCTGCAGTGAGGGTGTTGCGAATGCGCTCCCAGTCGCCACCGTGGAGCTGCATGGTAACAATCGAGCCGAGGCCGCACTGCTCTCCGTGCAGTGCTGGACTGCTGGCGTTGGCATCGAGCCAGTGCGAGAACTTGTGCTCGCCGCCGCTTGCCGGTCGCGAAGAACCGGCAATCGACATCGCGACTCCCGACGAAATCAACGCCTTGACAACCAGTCGCACCCCCTCCTCACCACCTTCAGCAACCAAATCAGTGTTCTCCTCAACAAGGCGTGCAGTCATTTCTGATAGTGCCGCCGCGTAAGCAGAGTATTCTTCTCCGCGGTCACGCCCCAGCTGCCAGTCCAGCACCGCAGTCTGGTTACTGACAATATCGCCGATGCCTGCAGCCAGCAGCCGTCGCGGCGCTGATGCAATTATGCTAGTGTCGGCGACCACTGCAATCGGCGGGCGCGCTTCCATCGAGGTCTTCTGGCCGGCGGAGCGAATCGAAGCACGTGCCGAGGCGAAACCATCATGTGATGCCGCGGTCGGGACCGAGATGAACGGAAGGTCGAGGTGGTAGCCTGCCTGTTTCGCAAGGTCAACGGGGCGGCCACCGCCCACGCCAGCGAGGAAGCTGCAACCATCTGCTGCCGCTTCGACCCGCGCTAACTCTTCCATTCTGGCGCCTTCAATCTCAATGACCTCGACAGGGTGGCCGGTTTCCTCGAGGTATCCCAGAACGCGATCGCCCGCTACCTTACGCGTGACCGCATCGCAGACCAGCAACCCCCGCTCGGGCAGGTCTAGCTCAGCGATTACTGCCGGCAGCTGTTCGATGACTCCGGGGCCGGTGACAACCATGCGCGGAAGGACCATCGAGCGCGGGGGACGCGGTTTCATGACGGCGCAGCGAGCGCCATGTTTAACCCTGCTGCGTTCACGGATGGTGTTAACGAAAACAACTACACTAACACAACCGCTTAATACGACCGCATTTACGCGCCGCCATGCGGGATGGCGATATCATCACCCTCGACTATGAGGGACGCACCGACGGCGAGCTGTTCGACACTACACTGGAAGCGGTCGCCAAAGCGGATGACGTCCACGAGGAGGGGCACCACTACGAGCCTATTACAGTCATCATCGGCGAGGGGCGCCTCGTGCCCGGATTCGATGCAGCGCTGAAGAAGGCAAAGGTTGGCGAAGCGAGCGAGGCGACGCTGCCACCTGAAGATGCGTACGGCCAACGCGACCCGAAGCTCATCGAAACCATGTCGCTGACGCGATTTCGTCGCACCTGCCCTGACGCCAAAGGCTACCCTGGTGAGGAGCTGGAAATCGAGGGACGGCATGCGCACCTCGTCGCAATCTATGGCTCGCGCGTGCGGGTCGATTTCAACCAGCACCTGGCGGGGAAGGAACTGGTCTTCAAGTTCACCGTCAAATCGAAGGTCACAAAGGCAGACGACAAGGTCGCGGCGCTGTTCAACATGGAATACCAGTCAGGCGATGAACCGCAGGTGAAACTTACAGGAAAACACGCCGAAATCACCCTCCCTGATCGCTGCAAGTTCGACCCGGCCTGGTTTCAGGCCAAGTATCGCGTTGTCGCGGCGCTGCGCAAGCACACCGACCTCGAAGAGATAATGTTCGTCGAAAGCTACGAAGGCACCAAGCCAGAGCCGAAGAAAGAAAAGAAAAAGCCGGCGAAAAAGAAGGCAAAGAAAACTGCCAGTAAGAAGAAAGCAGCACCGAAGAAGAAAAAGACTGCGAAAAAGTAGTTCAGACGCGTCGCCAGCGTACGCCGTCTGGCGTGTCCTGCACCTCGACACCCTGCTCTGCGAGTTCATCGCGTATCCGGTCCGCCTCTGCCCACTCTTTCGAATCCCGAGCCGTCTTGCGCTGCTCGAGCAGCGCCTCGATTTCGGCATCACTTGGCCCCGCAGTCTCGAGGGGCGCGAACAAGCCAAGCACCTCGCCTCCTAGCTCCTCGAATGTTGTGACAAACGCGTCTCGCAATTCTGAATCAAGAGTCCCGGGTTCATGCCGGTTCGCCTCGCGTGCCAGTCCGAAGAGCGCCGCGAGAGCCTCGCGAGTGTTGAAGTCGTCGTCCATCGCCGTCGTAAAGTCGGCTCTGGCAGTCCCAACGGCGTCGCGTAGCGCCTCAGGCTGTCCGTCACCCCCGGACGCGGCACGATAGCGGTGGAGTGTTGCTGCGAGCCGGTCGTGAGCAGCTGCCGCCTCGTCAAGCGCAGCGCCGCTGAAGTCGATTGGTGAGCGGTAGTGGGCGTTGAGCAGATAGAAGCGCACCACCTCGGCACTGGCGTGCTTCAGGACATCGCGTACCAGGAAGAAATTGTCGAGCGACTTCGACATCTTCTCCTTGTCGACAGTCAGGAAGCCGGCGTGCATCCAGTATTTCACCATCGGATGCTTCCCGG
>NYZZ01000022.1 GCA_002687355.1 Methanobacteriota archaeon | reverse complement strand
CGGGGTCTATAATCTGGTTTTGAATAATCACGTATTCGCGTGCGTCAAATTCGATGTACTTGACGTCAAGCACCTGAGTATTCGGATCGCTGTAGCTCCCTACCTCGCTCATATTGTAAGGGTCCGTCACATCGATGATGCGCATCTTATTCCAGCCAGCTTGGTAGGCATAGGTACGTCCATCAGGCGCTTCGGCGACCTGAATTTCGGCGTTGTCAAAGTTGGGATTAAAGCCAACATATTCTATGTTCTGGGTGTAAAGCTGATGTTCCGATGCATTGCGGTGGTCATGTCCCTCATCTTGCAGTAATGGGTCATCGAACAGACGAGCAGTTTCGGAACCACTAGGGCCGTCGCTATCATTACCCTCCAACAGATAGGCTGCGGTCGCCGCTACGGCGACCACCACTAGCAAGATTGCCGAGACTCTCAGGGCCGCTTGTTCCATCGATGGCGCGCGGACATCTATAGGCTATTTATACCTCGGGCTGGTCCGCCATCTATGAGTTTCAGGACCAGCTTTCCAGCCGTGTTACTGGCGCTGGCACTAACGCTGGCAGGCTGTCTGGAAAGTGACGAGGCTGATGAGCCTTTCTGGGGTGTTGAACTGCCCGGAGAGGCGGCGGCTGACTTCACGCTGGTTGACCAACATGGCGACAATTTCAGCCTTGGTGACACCTCGGGCAAAGTGGTGGTGATGACCTTTGTTTACACTAACTGTCCCGACGTCTGCCCTGCTATTACCTACCAGCTCACAAAGTTGCAGGAAGCACTCGGCGACGACTATGGCAGGCAGGTGGAAATTCTCTCTATTACAGTAGACCCGGAGCGCGATACTGTCGAGCACCTTGCCCACTGGACTATGATGCGGAACGCTAGCTGGCCTCACCTCACCTCGAATGATGCCATGCCGGAGATGGCAATGAACAGTTCAGTATGGGGGCCGTACGGCATCTATGTTGAGAAGATGTTCGAGGAACAGGAAATGGAGGTCGCGTCGGCGAACCATTCGCTGGTAATCATGCTGCCCGACAATTCGACTGCTGTCATGGAGATTCCGACGAGCGCGTTTGACTCCTCTGCCACAATGTGGAATCTTACTCAGAAGGGGCTAGATGAGCTACAACTGGATTACAACTATACGGGAGCAAATTCCATTACCAACATCTCCGGCCACGAAGCGAATGCCGACTGGTTCTGGACGCTACAGGTCTGGAATGCCAGCAATGGTAGTTGGGAACCCGCCAGCGCGAACGCTACGGAGATTCCACTCACCAGCTCTGTGCACGCTGCTTGGATGCCTGGAAATGCCAATACCTCACAGCTGCCGCTGCCCAGCGCGTTCACCTGCAACGGTCATGGTTGGCTGATGGGCGAAGATTCCGGAATGCACTGCATGTGCGATGAGGGATACGGCTGGCCTGGAGATGACTGGCTTTCATGCGTGCTGACAGAGGGAGCAACTGGTTACGGTGACTACGGCGTCAGTCACTCTTCTCTCCTCTACATCATAGATCAACAGGGGCGACTGCGCGTGGCATGGCCGGGCCTCGAATGGACTTACCGGGACATCCACCACGATGTTGTACTGATACTGGATTAATCGTCGTTCAGGGTGCTAATTTATACCGTCCCCTGCTGCCGCGATAGTGGGTATATCGAAGATTGCTGCTGCGGCATTATTCGTTCTGGCGCTAGCGTTTAGCAGCGTGCCAGTCGCGGCACACGACGCAAGCACCTTCACAATCCTGATTCGTGATGATGGCATAACGCCGGCAAATGCCAGCATCAGATTCAATGATACTGCTTGGTGGATTAATATCGGTGAAGACGACAATTTGACGCACCGAATCGTCTATGACGACGATGGTGATGGAGACTATTCTGGACTGGGAGACTGGGATTCAGGCAACTTGAGCAACAGTTGCGAACGGGACGAGAACGGGACCAAACTGGATGATGAGTGCCAGACTTCGTTCGAGCTTGGATTCAACGGCACCTTCGGTCCCGGCACCTACCATTATCAGGACCTGCTCTCGAACGGGACGACAAATAACGCCACACTGGTGGTCACATCGGACACACACTTGAGCACCGGTTTCCAGCAGCCTCAAGAACAGCCAGACACCGAAGAAGAAGAAGAGCGCCCAGCCTGGCTACTGGCTGTCGCTGGCGTCTCGGCTCTGGGTGCCGCCGTACTGGGCTATATGGTACTGCAGGGCCAGCCCAAGACCTGATGCAGCAGGAACTGGCTACTGGCATCGCCCTTGGCTTGCTGACCGTTGCCGTACTGAGTGGTGTCTACTGGCTTAATCTGCCCGAGTCAGAACCTGAGGATGATTACGGCGACCTGCTGAAATCGGCTATCTGTATCTATGCACTGCAGGGTATTGTGAGTGATTACCACTACCACCTCTGGCTTAACATAACTGCCAACGGCGAGCGAGTCGAAATACCAGCAAACGTAGGCTTCGAATACAACGACGACGGCAGCGTTCAGTTCATCCATCCAGTCCATACATACGATAATTCTGGACAGGTCCACGTCGAAACCATCGCTAATACGACAGTAACGCTAGGAGACTTCTTTGCCATCTGGGAGCAACCTTTCTCGAGTGAGGGAGTCCTCGATTATACTGTAGATGACTCACACACACTGAGGATGGCCGTTGGCGGCACCGATTCGCAAGCGTGGGCATCACAAGAACTGGAGCCGTATTTGGTAATCGAAATTTTCTACGAAGCAGCTTAAGGGCCCCGCCAGGCTGGGGGCATATGGGGCGCGAGGCTGTAATCGAGCTGCTAGAGCAGCGACGTGAGCAGCACCTTGCCGAGCTAGTGGAGTGGACCTCAATCCCCTCTATCTCGGCGCAGTCACAGCACGTTCCGGACATCCAGCGCGCCTGCGACTGGGCGGCCGACTACTGCCGGGCAATGGGAATGAAGACCAAGGTGCATCCAACGGCGGGACATCCTGCCATTATTGCACGCCACGATGCCGGCTCTGATGCACCGACAGTACTGCTCTACGGCCACTATGATGTCCAGCCTCCTGAACCTCTGGAACTGTGGGATTCGCCCCCTTTCATCGATAACTGGGGCAGTGGCGAGGCAGTTGGCGGCAATGCAGAGCCAGTGCGTGACGGAATGCTTTTCGGGCGCGGTGCAAGCGACAACAAGGGACAGATTTTCGCGCACCTGGCCGCACTACGTGCCTGGTTCGAGGTCGGCGGTGGTCCTCCGGTCAATTTGCGACTGCTGATAGAGGGTGAGGAGGAGATCGGTTCACCAAATCTGGGCGAGTTTGTGGAGGCACATGCCGACGAACTGCGTGCCAAGTGGGCAGTGGTAAGCGACGGACCCATGCTGTCGCCGGAAGTACCGGCTATTTCCTACGGGTTGCGTGGGCTGGCATACTTCCAGCTTGACGTCTCGGCTGCCAGCGTCGACCTCCATTCCGGTACACATGGCGGAGCGGTTCCGAATCCTGCCACTGCATTGGCCGAGTTTATCGCGACGCTGCACAATCCGGACGGCAGCGTAAACTTACCCGAATTCTACGACGCCGTGGTGCCGCTGGAGGCGACGGAACGTGAAGCGCTGGCCGGACTTAATTTCTCTGACGATAAATATTTAAATAATTTGGGCACTCCTGGTCTCATTGGTGAAGAGGGATACACAACCCTCGAGCGGCGATGGGCACGACCGACATTGGAAGTCAACGGAATCTGGGGTGGCTATACTGGTGAAGGAGCGAAAACTGTGCTGCCGTCCCGTGCATCAGCCAAACTCTCCTGTAGGCTGGTCCCAAGGCAGGAGCCGAACGCAATCGAAGCTGCTCTGCGGCAGGCATGCTCTGAGCGGTTGCCTGACAGCGTGCGCTGGGAGCTGCAGGTGTTTGCTGGCGCGCCCGCCGTGCTGACACCGACTGAATCGCTGGGAGTGCAGGCAGCTATGCGTGCACTCAAGGCGGGTTTCGGCGCCGACCCTGCCTTCACTCGCGAGGGGGGCACGATTCCTGTCGTGGCCGACTTCCAAACTGTGCTAGGAGCGGACCCGCTGCTCATCGGTTTCGGTCTTGCCGAAGATATGCCGCACTCACCCAACGAACGATTTCGGCTCGAATGCCTCTTTGGTGGCATTCGCACCAGTGGTGTGTTATGGGATGAGCTATCGCAGCTCTCCTGATGGGCGCGCTAGCTTAAACTCGGTGCACCGTGGCAGGGTGTGGCAAGCGCCGTCTCTGGTCTCGAGCCCAGCGCATTGTGGAATAATTTCGCAGCGCTGAGCCTCATCCCGCGCCCCTCGAAGCAGGAAGAACAGGTCCTAGCCTGGCTACAGGAGTTCGCTACCTCACGTGAACTCGAGTGGCAGCAGGATGAGACTGGAAATATCGTCATGCGACGGCCCGGCAGTGGAGGTGGTGAATCCGCACCGATGGTGGTTATCCAGTCACATGTCGATATGGTCTGTGAAAAGAATTCCGATGTGGAACACGACTTCACGAGTGACCCCATCAGCCTGCTGCGTGACGGGGAGTGGCTCACCGCTGACGGCACGACGCTCGGAGCAGACAACGGCATCGGCGTCGCGACTGCTCTTGCGCTGCTGGAAATGAAAGAGGACGCTAAGTTGCCTCCGCTTGAGTGCCTTTTTACGGTTGATGAAGAAACGGGCTTGACTGGTGCCTTTGCGCTTGACGCTGCACTGCTGCAGGGACGCACGATGCTGAACCTGGACACCGAGGAGTGGGGTGCTATCTGCATCGGCTGTGCCGGTGGTGGTGACAGCCAGATTTCGCTGCCGGTCTCCTACGAAGGGGCTCCTAGTGACTTTCTCAGCTTCCAGCTGGCTGTCGAAGGGCTGAAGGGAGGTCACTCAGGAGTCGACATTCATGAGTACCGCGCGAACGCGATTGTGCTGCTGGCATCGGTACTGGTGCCACTGGCCGAAATGGGAACGCGGATAGTTTCCGTGCAGGGCGGCGACAAGACTAACGCCATTCCGCGCGAGGTGTTCGCGACGCTGCTTCTGCCGCCGGAGGCAATGGCGGATGCCCAGATTGCCGTGGCCGAACGGACAGAATCATTGAGGCGCGAGTATGGCACGCTCGAGAAAGGTATGCGTGTCTCCCTCATGGGACTGGAAGACGCACCGCCCGAGTGTCTGTCTGCTAAAGCGCAAGGCAACCTGCTAGGACTTCTGCGGACACTGCCACACGGCGCACTGAAGTATTCGCACACAATTCCTGGGCTGGTTGAAACTTCTAACAATCTGGCTTCAGTCGCGCCGGTTGACGGTAACTACCTGGTCGTCTGTTCCTCGCGTTCATCCATTATGGAAGCGTTAGAGGACATCAGGTTACGGATTGCGTCGATGGCAAAAATGTGTGATGCTATTACAACAAGAACAGGCACTTACCCGGGCTGGCAACCAAACCCAGATTCACCTGTACTGAAGCGACTGAAACGCATCTACGCAGCGCAGTTGGGCGAGGAGCCGGAGGTGGGCGCTATCCATGCTGGACTCGAGTGCGGCGTTATCGGTGAGCGTGCCCCTGGGATGGACATGGTCTCGTTTGGGCCAACGATTACCGGCGCTCACTCGCCCGATGAACGGGTCGAGATTTCAAGTGTCGAGAAGTTCTGGGACCTGCTGTTGGAGCTGTTGGCAGAGCTGGCCGAGGCGTGAATCCAGCGAATTTGCAGAGGCGCCTGACCGAGCCTCTGCCAGGCATTGCAGCCTGGCGCAACATGGCTCCGGGGGAACGTGCGTTTCCGACAGATGTTGAGGATTACCGCGATGCATCGGTACTGGTGGCACTCTTCCCAAAAGAGGGTGAATGGCGGCTACCGCTAATCGTGCGCACGGATGACGGAAATATCCATGCAGGGCAGGTGGCTCTGCCAGGTGGCACCCTCTTGGAAGATGAAACAATCGAGGGCGCTGCGCTCAGGGAAGCACACGAGGAAGTGGGTCTCCCACCAAGGAGAGTTACACTTCTGGGCAGACTAAGTACGCTTCCGATCCCAGTCTCCCGTTTCCGGGTCACGCCGGTGATTGGCACGCTTGCCATAGAGCCTGAATGGAAACTTAGTGAACAGGAGGTCGAATCACTATTCACTATCTCCCTGAATACTTTGAGTGATGAAAGTCGGTGGCGCAGTGAGGAAAGGCAATTCGGTGAAAAAACGGTGACCATCCCTTACATCGCCCTTGGCGGTGAGAAGGTTTGGGGGGCGACTGCGATGGTGCTGGCGGAGCTGGCGGCGCTATTGGAATAGCTCACCGAGCGGCGCGACGAGAAGCTCCGAGAAGAGGTCTCCAACAAAGGCGCTCAGCAGAAACGCACCGAAGAGCGGGATTATGTAGGGAATTTTCAGACTCACCCATGGGCGCTTAACTCCTGCAGCAGCAAGAGCATCCCATTCTGACGGGAGGTCAAGGTCGCGTTTGACCATCGGCGCCAGCACCGTCCTATCTCCAATAACACGCGTCATGGGCCAGACAAAGCTGTCACGCGCTTTTGTGAGGTCCATACGCACTCCAAGCAATGCCTGTAGCCACGGTTTTTCCAGATTACGATGTGCAATATTCCATACCAGTAACCCGATGGGAATAGCAAGATAGAGCAGGAGCGAATTCATGAATACGACCCATGGGAACGGAAAGCCCTGATCGCCAAAGGCGTGCAGTGTCGCGCCCGTATCAGGGGCAAACGGCACCAGCACCGCCACCGTCAGCAGTGCCTTGACGTCGGCACCACCGATGGTTGGGCCGAAGTAATACCAGCCATACATCATTACCATCAGCGCCAGCGCCGCGAGCAACTCCACTACGTAGTCGCCAGAGCGCAGTGCTTCCCATCCCTCGAATAGTGCGAAGTGCGCTATCCCGACCACGCCAGCAACCTGTATCACGCGCCATGCTGTAAGCTCTCGGCCATGGATAGCCTCGTCATCAATTTGTGAGTACCAGAACAGTGCTCCGAGGGCAATTGCCAGTCCCCACGTACCGGCACTTACCTGCGCCTGCCACAATTCTGCCGCGAGCAGAGCTAGTCCAGCACCGCCGGCAATCTGCCAAGTTCGGTCCGGCACGCGTCGTGTCTGCCAGTCACTCCAGGCACCGTATCCCAGAGCCGCGGCGCCAATTACGAGTCGGATGGTATCGAGTGATTCCACGGCTTCGGAGCCTGTCGGGGATTAAATATAGCACTATCCTCTCAATCTGCGTGGATATTGAGGAACGATTTCTGCCGGGCGAGAAGTTCCTGAAGGAATATCCGGCACTGAAAATCGACCGACGCAGTGGTTGGAAAGCATACCTGACCAATCACCGACTTTTCATTGGAACCTGGGATGAGCTGTGGGACATTGATACCAGTCGTATCGATTACCTTTCGCGCGGGCTGCGACCCCGCTTCTCGCCAGTGTGGCTGCTGCTCTGCCTCTTCCCCTACTTGGGGTGGCTGGCCTCGCCGTTTCTGATTGCGCTCTGGTACTTTATCCGCACTGAAGCGCTTGTTATCGGAACATCGTCAAGGCGCTGGCTGCTGTTCGCTGAACCGGGTGAGCTAGATGATCTGGTCGATAATCTGAGACTCAATACAGTGATGTCGCTGACTCCGGAAGGCGAGCGCGCCATTGTTGACGCGGAGGTAGAGAAGAAGAAGCGAGATTTACTGCTCGGGCCCAAAGGAGAGGCTGCTGAGTGGGGCGAGAACGAATCCGGGCCACGGCGCAGTGGTCATTTCTCGCTCGTGATTGCGTGGGTAGCATGGTATGCTGGGACCTTCGGCCAGTCAGCTGGATTCTGGATACTGTTGTCACTGCTCTCAGCCGCCGGCAGCTACTGGCGCTGGTGGAACCGTCGCACTCGCAACCGGCTTGCTGGCCGTGAACCAAAGCCAGGCATTTCTGAGAGATTCTGGTACTGGGTAATACTGACACCACTGAAAATGCCCGTCATTCCGGCTCGGTGGGAATTCTGGGCAATCGGCTACAAGTGGCGCGCCGCTGAAGTCAGTGGCTGGGCTGCGTCCTTCCTGTTAATGTTTGGGTTCCTGTGGGCACTCTGGATAGAGAATCTGAAGCCATTCCTGTATCTGTTTGCGTTGGCCGTCACCATTGCCCTTATAGGAAAAGTCCTAGCAGGACTGCCAGGGCCACGTTGGCGCATAGCGTTGCGCTCAGTAGCAGCAGTACTCATCGGGGCGACACTTGTACTGCCTGCACTGGCCCTAGCGCCGCTTTATGATGGAGCCAGTGCGTCATTACCAAGGAACGCGGTTCAAGGCGACGGCGGCAATGGCTGGGTGAAAGCATTTCAGCAAACTGAGACGATGGGACTTGGACTGGCAGACATTCGCATCTCATTCTATCTTGATGACGCTGAAGACGAAAATGGTGAGGAAGATGGCTATCCGGCTTTCTTGGTTATCGTCGCTGTTAAGATGCCATTCGACCTTGAGGAGGCGAATATGCTGGAAATATTAGACCAGCAGTTTCACGAGCAGGCTATGGAACAACGCGTTAACCTCACCGCGCAGGTGCTCAATGGAAGCCGCACCACCGCACAGGGATACCAGACGCAGTACATAATCTACAACGGCACTGCAGAAGCGTGGAACGAAGGTGTCGGTGCCTTGAACTACAACCTCACACAGGGAGCAGAATCACGCTACATCGGTGAGGCGTGGAAGGTGCCGGAGCTGAACTTGCTAGTTGTTGCCATGGGCATCGCCATGGTTCAAGGCGAGACAGTCAACGACCAGATTCCCGACCCGGTACCACTCCCGGAAGAAATGCAGGAGCTGCTTGACCAGGGCGAGGAAACCATACGGGAAGTATTTCCCGACTCTTCAGATACACACAACCCGCAGAACTGGATTGAACTATTCGAGCTGATACCTGAAACGGAGTGCTACGAACTCTAGTCCCCGAATTGGATGCCCTGCGCTAGCGGCAGCTCGTCGCTCCAGTTGAGCGTGTTGGTCTGCCGGCGCATGTATGCCTTCCACGAGTCACTGCCGGCTTCACGCCCGCCGCCGGTGTCTTTCTCTCCGCCGAACGCGCCGCCGATTTCGGCGCCACTCGTCCCAATATTGACGTTGGCAATGCCGCAATCGCTGCCGGCGGCCGACAGGAAGCGCTCGACCGACTGCATGTTACGGGTGAAGATTGAGGACGAAAGTCCTTGGTCGACCGAATTATGCATCGCGATTGCGTCTTCAAGTGAGTCGAATTCGAACAGGTAGAGGATGGGCGCGAAGGTTTCATCTCCCACGATTTCCATACTTGGCTTTGCCTTGACGATTGTAGGTTCGACGTAGTGTCCTGTTTGGTCGAGCACGTTGCCTCCATACAGCACCTCACCACCCTGCTTTTTGATGGTCTCCAGCGCTGCACTATAGGTATCGACTGCCCCCCCATCGACCATCGGTCCCATCAGCGTGTCGGGATCGAGTGGGTTTCCAATCTTCACCTGTCCGTACGCCTTCACTAGTCTTCCGGTGATGTCAGAAGCTATGTCACGGTGCAGGAACAGCCGCCGCGTGCTCGTACAGCGCTGGCCAGTGGTGCCGACCGCGCCGAACAGGACGCCGCGCAGTACCATCTCTGGGTCTGCGTCATCCATGGCAATTATGCCGTTGTTGCCACCCAGCTCGAGCAGCGAGCGGCCGAGGCGTTTAGCTACGGCTTCGCCAACTTTGCGCCCCATGTGGCAAGAGCCGGTCGCGGAGACTAGCGGCACGCGTCGGTCATGAATCAGAAGTTCACCCACGTCACGGCTGGACCCGACCAGCAGCGACATGACACCGTTCCATTCGAGTGGTTCCAGAACATTATTGACGATTTTCTGGATGGCTACGGCGGTGAGTGGCGTCTTCGAGGATGGTTTCCAAACCATCACATCACCACAGACGGCGGCAATCATTGCGTTCCAGGCCCAGACAGCACCAGGAAAGTTGAAGGCAGTGATAACACCGACAGTTCCTAGTGGGTGCCACTGCTCATACATGCGGTGGCCCGGCCGCTCGGAGTGCATGGTCTTACCGTACAGTTGCCGACTCAGGCCGACAGCAAAGTCGGCTATGTCAATCATCTCTTGTACCTCCCCCTCCCCCTCGGCCTGAATCTTGCCCATCTCCCATGCAATCAGCTTACCGAGCGCGACTTTGTGCTTGCGGAATTCGTTACCCAGCTGTCGCACCACCTCGCCCCGCGCAGGCGCTGGCTCGAGCCGCCAGCAGGCGAACGCTTTCGCCGCATTCGCCATGATGTTCTCGTAGTCGCCCGCGTCGCACTGCCGCACAGAGGCAATTACAGACTCGTCGGCTGGGGCAAATGACTCGAGCAGCGAGCCGGAACCGCACCATTCCTTGGCGTACCCTCCGTCGTTCTCCGTCTCAATACCAAGTTCAGCGAGGAAGTCGAGCTTGCCCATGCACGACGGCAATTACAGGAGCAATAAAGCGGTTGGGCCGCCGACTACCTTTAAATTGACCTCACCTGCCGACCAGCATGGAGGCTGAGTCGCTCAACAAGCATGACGCGGAACAGGTAGCATTCATGGCCGAGGAGTGTATCCTGGTCGATGAGAGCGATGCTGTTACCGGCTCCGCCAGCAAGGTAACCTGTCACCATGGCGAGGGAGTACTGCACCGTGCCTTTAGCATACTTATCTTTGATTCCGAAGGCAGGCTGTTACTCCAGCAGCGTTCTCCCGAGAAAATCACGTTTCCAGGAGTATGGGCCAACACCTGCTGTAGCCACCCGCTGTACTGCGATTCGGAGCTCGAAACGCGAGACGCACTGGGCGTCAAGCGCGCTGCACAGCGCAAGCTGGGGCATGAGCTGGGGATTCCGGAGACGGACGCACCGCTGGAGGACATGGTTTTCATGACTCGTATGCTCTACCGGGCGCGTGCCAGTGCAGAGTGGGTCGAGCATGAAATGGACCACATCATTTGTCTGCGCGCTGATGTAGAACCTGCACCGAATCCGAACGAGATTGCGAAGACGCGTTGGGTTACGCAGGCTGAGCTGCGCGAATTGCTTACCAGTGAGCATATTGGCCCCTGGTTCCGGCTGATTGCCGAAAATCTCTTGCCAGCCTGGTGGGAGAATTTGGATGACCTAGCTGAGATGGCAGATACGAAAATCCACGTCATGGGTGAGGTGGCATGGAGCTGAAGGAGGCGCTCGCAGCCAAGGCCGTGCCGGTCGAGGCAGCGCTGCGCGAATACCTGGCCGTGCGAGAGCCGGAACAGCTCTACCGCGCCATGGCGCACATCCCTCTAGCCGGCGGCAAGCGGCTGCGACCGGTAATGGCGCTGCTGGCGTGCGAACTGGTCGGCGGCGATTCCGCCAAGGCGGTGCCGTATGCCGCCGCTCTGGAAACAATCCACAATTTTACTCTAATCCACGACGATGTGATGGACGAAGACGAGCTGCGGCACGGCGTGCCTTCGGCGCACGCCGAGTTTGGTATCGCGACCGCCATCAACGCTGGCGACGCACTCTTCGCCTACGCGTTCGAGATGGTGACCGACAGCGACTGCAGCCAGGAAATGCGTGCCGAACTGGTGCGCCACGTTGCATCCACCGTACGCGAGGTTGCTGAGGGACAGCAGATGGACCTTGATTTTGAAGAGCGGGAGAAGGTCGCACCGGCCGAATACCTCGAGATGGTACGGCTGAAAACGTCGATTCTCTTCGGTTCGGCCGCCTATGGAGGTGCACGCATAGGTGGCGCGAGCGAGGAACAGGCACGCGAACTGCGACAGATGGCGATAGACGTCGGTCTCGGCTTCCAGATATGGGATGATTACCTCGACGCGACCGTCGCCGAGGAGTTACTGGGCAAACCGTCCGGATCCGACATCCGGCAGGGCAAACGCACACTGCTGGTCATTGAAGCGCTTGACCGCGCCACGTCGGAAGACCAGGACCGGCTCACAACCATCCTCGCCGGCGACAACAGCGACGATGATGTGGCCGAAGCCGTAGCAATTATGGAGCGCAGCGGCGCGCTGGCAGCATGCCACGAACAGGCGAACGACTTTTTGCAGGGCGTCCGCGCCACGCTCGCGAAATACCCACAGGGCGAGCCGCGGCAGTTATTCGAGGCGTTGCTCGAATATATGGTCACGCGGGGACATTAACCCACATACAGTTTGTATTTCGGGATGAAAATAATTTCTTTTTTACGTGAAGTATCCTGCTAAACGTCCAAAGACTACCACTCAAACGGAGAGGGTGGTATTCCGGTTACCCAGGAAATGTAGAACCATATCCATAGTATGCTGATAAACGCGTGTTGCTTCCATTTGTATTTCGGAATGAACATATTATTCAGAAAATAGAAATATGTCAAAAATAACAGGAATCCGAGGAGTGATGGGAGAAAAGCTCCACCTCCTACAAACCAACTTCCCCAAATAGTGGGCTCATGGAAATTGTCTGTGAATACATCGAGCTGGAGTGACGGCGAAGAAGGAACAATCACCCTGAGGGGTGGTAAAAGTACGAACCAGAGACAGTAACTGAAGTAAGGAATGAGAAGCATGGATGTATAAATGGTCGTGAGTCCAAGTTTCAGTTTCCATTGTTCAACAAGTTGAACTCCGCTCCCCTGATATGAGCTGTAACGCCCAGATTCACTCTCCAGGTACGTGTGCGGATGCAAGGCGTGTCCTTCGCCCTCCTTCCATTTTCTGTATTCTTCGGCTATTTCCCCTTCTGTCTTCTCTCTATCATGAGGGCCGTCGTGGCTTTGTGCAATTCCGCCAGAACGGGGCTCTGCTTGTCCGGGTGACATTTCTAGTCCACAGAGATTCAGGCGTATTAATGGACTGGCCTTAGGTCCTTGTCACCGGCAAGAAATAATACCTAATCTTGCGGCAATTACCTAAATAGCGTTGCATTTGCCGTATTAATGGCGGATGAGGAGGACGTCTGGGACCCAACGTCGGGTAATATCAATTCACGACTACTGGAGCGGCTCGCGGACAGTGATACAGTAGCAGCCAAGCGGCTCGAACCAATGGCTTGCATCGCAGTCGGGTTCCCCAGAGGAAAAACGGCGACGTTCGATGGAACTGGCGGCGATAATTTTGGCGGGTTGAACCACGGCGCACAACTGATTCTCAATGGTGGTGCAGGACGCTTCGTCGGTAACTCGATGCGAAGCGGCGAAATCATAGTCAATGGCTCTGCCGGCAACGGCGCCGCTCATGGTCTGGCAGGTGGGACTCTAGTAGTGCAAGGCTCGGTGCGTGGCAGCGCAGCGACGGGGATGCTCGACGGGGAGCTCCTCATAGCAGGCGACGTAGAGGGAGCACTCGGCACTGGAATGCATGGTGGCACCGTAGTGGTGGCTGGCAACGTTAGCGGCGAAGTAGCGCGCTACATGACTGGCGGTACGCTGTTCATCGCTGGTAATTTCACACCGCCGAAGGTGGGTGCCAAACCAGCCGCACCAGCAGAGCGCAAAATTGTGCAGAAGCTGCTGCAGGAGCACGGTATCGACCCGCAGGGGCTGGAGTTTCAAAGCGTTAGTGGGGCTGCGGTGGCACAATCACCAGAGTTAGAGTGGGAGGAACTGCCAGCGCTGCTGCCACGACTGCGATTGGTTGCAGCAGTTCTGAAGCGACGTCCGCGTCGCCCCGGACTCGACCCTGTCAACCCAGGCTTGACTCTTGGTCCTGATACGGAGGAGCCGCTGAACTTGACAATCCCAATCCTGTGGCAGGGCGAGCACGCACCACAGATGGCTACATGGGATGTCGGAGCCAGACCGCCAGATTTCGGCAAGTGCAATCTGGCAATAATCGACCTTTCGGCTGGGAGGCTACCACGGAGGCTCGATATGGAGAGGCCCGATGACTTGGCACAGGTAATTG
>NYZZ01000021.1 GCA_002687355.1 Methanobacteriota archaeon | reverse complement strand
TGAAGGAAAGGGCCCCTTAGTACGAGAGGAACGGGGGCTCGCAGCCACTAGTTTACCAGTTGTCCGACAGGGCATTGCTGGGCAGCCACGCTGCAAGGGATAAGAGCTGAAAGCATCTAAGCTCGAAACCCGCCCTAAGACGAGGCACGTTGACGCCCGTAGAAGACGGGACGATAGGACCGGGGTGTACGCACCGAGAATTATAGTGGCGCTAGAAACCGCTTCGGCGGTGGAAGGTACCACTTCGAGGTGTTCAGCCCGCCGGTTACTAAGAGTTATTACTGCTATCAGGCTGTCGGCCCGGCCGCAAATAGGTCTGCGTCTGTCCTGGCAAGGACGGAAACTAATTGATCAGCGCACGCTCAGCGAATTCTTCCGTACACTGCAGGGTGTGCGGGAAGTTCCAAACGGCACTTTGGAGGTGCTGCTGCGCTCATCCTATTTACGCGTTTCCGGAACAACATAAATAGCCCTGCTCTCATGGTAAGTTCCCGCGCTCGGATATCAAACCTGAAAGGGTTAGATGTCATTAACGGGCGAGGGAACGACCGGGAAACCGGCGGAAGTGGAAGGCGGAAACCGCAAGGTGGAAGCGGGAAGCGGAAGCCGGGGGAACCGGCCGGAAGCTGACCGGGGAAACCGGGGAAAGCTGAAGGTGCAAGCCGGAGGCGGGAACTGGGGGAGCCGGGAAGCAACAGGGAACCGGGGGACCTCGCAAGGGAGAGCCCGGAGCCCGAACCCGGGCCCCGGCGGCCAAGACCCCGCAAGGGGGAGTGGCCGCTCGGGACCCACCCTTTAGACAATATAGGTGTTGCACCGCCCCCATAAAACTGTTTCGTGATAGACGGGTTTCTCAACCATCAGCTTCGACCGCTTCAATAGCGGTGCGCAGCTTCTGCGTCAGCGTTACACTCTTGCCGCTGCGATAGTCAACCATCACTACCACCGAGTCACCCTCGGCGACAATTACATCGCCACGCGCCTCAGAGAAGAGGCGGTACGCCATGCGAAATGACGAGTTACCCAAGTTAGTGACAGTTGCCTCGCAGCGCACTGTATCAGGGTATTGCAGCGGCAGCCGGTAGTCGATTTCCATGCGTGCCAGGATTGGTCCCACAGCCTCACTGGACGGCCCCTCCGACCACAGGTGCTGGAAGTAGGCGATACGTGCTGACTCGAACCAGCGTAGGAATACCGTGTTGTTGACATGCCCAAAGTGATCCATCTCACCCCATTGTACTGGGAGTTCCACGCTGATGGGCCAGTTGCCGAGCGCCATACAGTGTCAGCCGGCGGTTGCTTTTCAGGGCTGCGGCACGAGTAACAAATAGCGTGGGCGGTTACCACACCATGTCGGCAGCTACAGCGCGCAAAGTCGCGCTGGCGCACTGGGGCTTCGCGCAGAAGGCTGCCGCGCGCGCGCCGCACGGAGTGGATTTGAAAGTGTTGGGTGAGTGCGGCACCAGTGGCCTGGATGAGGCGACGGCGCCGCTTCAGCGATTTGCGGCACTTGTCACTCAGGAGTGGTCCGAGCACGTTGGCACGCTTGGCAAGTATGGACGCATGGGGCTACCGCGGTTGCAACAGCTTGCTGCGCAGGCGCAGGAGGATGACACCCCAGTCACCCCTGAGCAAGTGGAGGCGTGGGCGCGCAACCTAGTCGACGCCGAGCAGAAATGTTTCCTAGCGGTCGCGGTGCACCGTGGCGTACGACGACTCCTTCTCATTAACATCGGCGTGTGAAGATTAATTAGCGGTGCCTGCTGCACGCACGTGAAAATATACACCCGCCGCGGCGACGACGGCTCAACAGCCTTGGGGAGTGGCGAGCGGCTGCGCAAGGATTCGCCGTTACCTGAGGCCTACGGTGCTGTGGACGAGGCGCAGGCGATACTGGGATTGGTGCGCGCTGATGCTGAGGATGAGCTGGCGGAGTTGGTTGAATCCATCCAGCGCGATCTATGGAGGGTGATGGGCGATATGGCCGACGCAACGCGCAGTGACGGCGTCACCAGTGACATGGTCAGCCGACTCGAGACACAGATTGATTCGCTGACCGATCGCTTTGAAATGCCGACCGAGTTCGTCGTCCCGGGGCAGACACACACCGCAGCGTTGCTCGATTTGGCGCGCACGGTCGTACGACGCGCCGAGCGACGTGCGCTCACCAGCGACGCCGGAGACTCCGTACTGGCGTACCTGAACCGACTATCGGACCTTCTGTGGGTTATGGCGCGCTGGCAGGAGGACGAGTCGCTGCCGTCACGCCGCTAATGCAGCTGCCCGACGCACTCGTGAAGCACCTTCACGAACAGCTCACCGATCAGGCTGACAGTGACGACGCGCATGTCGTACGCGGCTCGGCACTGGGGTGGGGCGTGCTGGGCCGTCACCAACAACGCGATGCTGAGCTGCGCTCCAGTTTAGAGCTGCCCGCGCCTGACAGCAGCGGGATTGAGGGTGCGCGTGAGGAGCTTTTGCGTGGGGCAGCCTGCGTTCTGCTACGGCTTTCTCCCACGGCGCATCTCGCCACGGCGCGCGAGCAATTCGAGGTGGTGCTGGAGGAGGCACTGCCAGATCTGCCAGAGGATCTAGATGGTGATGTTGCGACTGAACCCCTGCGGCTTGCTCGACAGGCACGCGCCGGCTTGTCTGAAGTGGCGTTCCTCGCCAGCGAATACGGCCGCTGTCGCAACGAGGCTGAGCTGGCACGCGAACTGATTCCACCCTATCTGCTCTACCAGCCGCACCGCAAAGGGTACCCACACGAGCTCATGGCACGCGGAATCGCCGAGGCAGACGCAGGGCCAGTGGTGCGGGGAGCCGAGATGCAGGAGGAATTTCTACAGTACGCACTCGATGTGGGCTACCTGAAACCGTGGGAGGATGCCTACCTCGTTGCATACACGCTCGCGCGCGTGGGACGCCGTTGGCTAGATGAGCATGGTGCCTGAACCTAAAGTCCGTTTGAATCAGCTTTAAGTAGCTGCTTGCCGCCGTCACCAGCGAGGCACCTAATGTCCCGTAACAAACTGGCAACCTGGGCCGTTCTGGCCGCCTTCATCATCAGCGCGCTGCCCACCGTTTGGGCCGAAGGAAGTAGCGATGAGTGGTTCTATGGCACACCAGAAGATGATTATGAACTGGAGGACCGGGACAACGACGGCTATGACGACCACATCATCATTGGCTACGATCCCGACACCAACGTCTCGGATTACGTCGATATCACGGTTCGAATCTGGATTTACGACGAGGAAGGCAGTCAGACTGATTTTCTGTCGGAGAATCATACAATCTACGGTAGTGGATATGACTCGTTTACGCAGAGCTGGTCGCCGACAACGAACGGTACTTACACATTCGAGGCTGAGTTGTGGGACGACGAAAATTTCCTAGAGGACAACTACACTATTGAGGATATCGAGCTCTACGTTTGTAGCGGGTCAGACTGCGACGACGAGTACGATGAGTGGTTCTACTCGATTGACAACACAGTTAGTGACGAGGACGCTGACGGCTACGACGACACCGCGACCATTGACTACGACCCCGATACCACTTGTTCTTGTGACATTAACATTACCGTTGAAATAAAGGTGTACGACAACCAGACCGGCGTGCATCTGGATACCAACGATTACGAATACACAATCAACGGAGGTGGCTGGGACTCGTTCAGCGAGGCTTGGTCTCCCGATTACAACGGGACTTTCGATTTTTTCGTCGACTTGTATGACGATATGGGCAACCACGAAGACGAGGAGGAGTTCCTGGACGTAGAACTGCACGCGATGTCAGGCTCGGCCGACGAGACCATCAACGTCGAAAACGCTGTCCTCAACGGGGATGATGACACCCTGATGAACGATCTCGCCTTCTGGGCACACGTCGAGGACAACAATGAGGAAGGCATCAACATCACTGTCTGGAAGAAAAACGTGTTCGGGCAGTGGGAGTTCTTTAACAATGGCACTACTAACGAAGATGGCGAACTTGAGTTCAAGAACGTTACAAGCGGCGAGTACATGTGGAGCGCTTCGGTCGATGGGGAAGAACTCGTACACGAGGGCGGCTATGCCGTCGTCGACTCTACCTATACTACTGGCCACATTGGCGTGCTTGAGGACTGGGACGATGCTGATGACTGGGATGATTTCGTGGTTCAGGTGCCGGAGGGCAACAGCAGCAAGGATGATGCGTATGTCGAAATCTACGACGAGGACGAGACTATGGTGGACAACGGCACCACCGACGACGAGAGTTGGGGCGACTACTTCTTTATCTCATCCGACCTCGAGAAAGGCAATTACACCCACTACATATATGAGGAAGAGGACGGTGACCTACTGCAGAACGGTAGTTTCCATTCATACGGCAGCACCAGTACCAACACCAACTATGATGAATGGTTCGAGGACTGGGACTACAAAACTGAGGACACTAATGATGATAACACCGATGACACGATTGAGATAGAGTACGACCCCGATACCGATTGTGATTGTGAGGTGAACATTACGGTGTACCTCGACGTCTACGAGAACGAGACCGGCGACTGGGTTGACTGGACCTACGCCTACCACACCATCAATGGGACGCAGGTTGACGATTTCGCACAGAACTGGACCGCCGAGGAGAACGGCACCTACGACTTCCAGGTAAGACTCTATGATGATGACTACAATCTTGAGGACGAATTCTGGATTCGCGGCGTAACGTTGAACGGCAGCAGCGGTGGCGGCGGCGGTGGCGGCGACGAAGACGAGTGGTTCTACTCACATGGCCACGAGACCGAGGACACCAACGGTGACGGTGAGGTCGACACCATCGAAATCAGCTACGACCCCGATACGACCTGCGACTGTGACGTGGATATCACAGTCTACATCTGGGTCCGCGATAACGAGACTGGCGACTTGATTGATTGGGACACGTTCGAGTACACTATCAACGATGGTTCATGGGACTCATTCAGTGAGACCTGGACAGCATACAACGACGGAACATACGATTTCGGAGTCGACTTGTATGATGAGGAAGACAACTACGAAGACAACTTCACCATCACGGGCATCGAGCTTTCAGCGGGTGACGAGGGAGGCTTCAATCAGGAAGGCGGTGGCGGCGGTGACGAAGACGAATGGTTCGATAGCTGGCATTACGAGACCGAGGACACCAACGAGGACGACGAGGATGACACCATCGAAATCGGCTACGAGCCTGACACCACCTGTGATTGCGACGTAGATATCAAGGTCTACATCTGGGTCTACGAAACCGAGACCGGTGACCTGGTTGACTGGCAAACGTTCGCGTACACCATCAATGGAGGTAAATTGGATTCGTTCAGCGAGAACTGGACAGCATACGACGACGGAACGTATGATTTTGTAGTCGACCTGTACGATGATGACGACAACTACGAAGACAACTTCACCATCACGGACGTCGAGCTTTCAGCGGGTGACGAAGGAGGCTTCAATCAGGAAGGCGGTGGCGAGGATGATGACGAGTGGTTCGATGAGTGGGGCTACGACACCGAAGATGCCACCATCGATATCAGCTACGATCCTGATACCAGCTGCGACTGCTATATCGACATCGAGGTCTATGTTGACATCTTCGACAGCGAGACCGATGACCACGTTGCTTCTCTCGACGACGATCATATCATTTACAATGAAGAAGAAGACTGGTTCGTTCAGGAATGGACCGCAGGTTACGATGGCTCCTATGATTTCAATGTTTATTTGTACGACCAGGAATACGGACACGAAGAAGACAACTTCTGGATCTACGACGTCGAGCTGGCTGAGCAGAATGCAGCCCCTGTTATCGATGCACTCTATGTTGATGATGGCGACGAGGGCGAGGAGCTATCGTTCAGTGTTTCCGCGCACGATGACGATGACGACGATTTGACCTACGCATGGGACTTCGGTGATGGCGAGACCGACTCGGGCGAAAGCGTCACCCACACTTATGCGGACAACGACGACTATACCGTGACGGTTACGGTGAGCGACGGTGATGCGGAAGACACTGACAGCGCCACTGTAGAGATAGCC
>NYZZ01000020.1 GCA_002687355.1 Methanobacteriota archaeon | reverse complement strand
TGCAAGTCGATGTCGGTCAGAAATTCAGTCTGAAGTCGATCTTGCAAGTCGATGTCGGTCAGAAATTCAGTCTGAAGTCGATCTTGCAACAGGAGAGCACCGACTTCGTTCCCAATGTCAAACCCGTACGTATCTCGCATGAACGATATGGCGTGCATCTCGAACAGGTCGCGTTCCCTGCCTTGGAACAAATGCTCGCAACCACTAGCGCTCGCTCTTGTCACCACTCCCGGGCAGAAACTCTCCTCGTAGCCACGGGTACACATCGTTGCTAGTGCTACGACCGCGGTGAAACCACTCTGCTCTAGACGACGAAGTTCCTGTTCCCCCTCTGCGCTAGTGAACGTGAACTCAAACCAACCAAGGATTATGCGCTCGAGTTGGTTATCGGCAGAGATCCCGTCAGCAGGGGTTGGATTAGGTCGAGGCGGTTCCCGAACAGTTGGCGTGGGCACAGGGGGTTCTAATCGGTCAATCACCTGTTCCGCCATAGGCCGCCCGTAATGCTCAGCAATAACCTTGAGCAAATTAGTCCTGTACAGATCTCGTTCGCGACCCTTGTAGTAACCAGCCGCTCCTCTGACATTTGCTGTATCGGCGAGGCTTCGACAGAAGGCATCGAAACCTGCCTCACACATCTGGGCCAACGCGTCCAACTGACTCATTCCGCTCGTCTGCATGGCCCTGACCATCTGTTGTGGCTCAGATCCCCCGATCGCCGTCGATACCCATACATAGGGCATCCCTTCGAGCATGTCGATGGTCACATCACTCGGTCGGGAGGTCTGATTTCGGCTATCGATGCTTTGGCGAACTGATCCTCTAGTTGGAGAAGACGAACTCGGAGGACGTGGTGTTCTTAAGTGAAGTTGGTCAAACACGACAAATAAGACAACCAGTATGCAGGCGACCACAAAGATCCCTTCCATGACGAAAAAGATACTCTCTGGTGCTACGCGGCGGTAGGGAGTAGTGGGTCTGGCTGGTTTGGTGAGAGGGGCCGCAGTGAGTCGATCTCGCCGAGTTGTTCCTCGGTCAGGGTGAGCCCATTAGGGAAATAGTTGATGTCGTTTTCGGTGGTCACAAATCCGACGGCGGTCAATCAGTCTCGTCAGGCCACGGCCAATCGGTCTCGTCAGGCCCCGGCCAGTAGGTCTCGTCAGACTCCGGCCGGTAGGTCTCGTCAGACCCCTGAGTTTGGGGCTTGGATCTAGACAACGGATCTGGGCCGTAGTCGTTGTCGCCGACGGTCCCCTTAATGACCATTAAGACAAGAATCCAGATGTTGGCAATTGGGATGAGATTTAGTAACCACCACCTACCTCTGTGGTTCGTGTCATGGAGTCTTCGAACACCTACCGTCGCCATTGGGAGCAGGATGGCGAAGGAGTAGACGGTTCCTATTTGAGGGGAAATCACTTCAAGAATGAAGATTACAAAGATGTTGGTAACAACAAATAGCCAGTACTCTTTGCGGCTCGCCCTTCCGTGGATGTCCGCATACTTTTTCAACGGACCTAGGTACCAGTTCATAAGCGCGTGCTTGGAGTTGGAAGTGGTTGCCACATCCGACGAGTCTGCCACTTTGGCCGTTCGCCTGCTGGTTGACCCATAGGTGCAAACCCCTAGGTGTAGATAAGTGGAGGTGTCAGGCGGCTGCCGTTGCGTGTCGGCGTGCTTCTCGCTGTTCGTAGCCTGTGCGTCTGATCTTTCGGAACTTGGCGTGGCGTTTCTCGCGTAATTGCTGTATCCGCTCTTCCAGCCTCTGACGGTTCACCAAGTCGACCCCTACAAGGACCTCTTTGTGACTCTGGTCGGGAGAGTTCGCCGAGTCGAGCAACTTGACAGCGTCTTGTCTTGTGATGTCTGACGATGGCGGCATTCCGCGTGGAACAAGTATCCGTTGGATGTCAACAATGTTTGTGTTGCTCAGATTGTCTGGTTGTTGGCTGAAACAACGGGCCCAGACTTCGGCGGTCCACAACAGCCATTCCGTCAACAATGGAATCTGGATGAGTGCCAGCGATTCCGGGGCCCGAGACCGCTGCTGGTAGCCGGTCACCACCAGTGGCGGGTGGCGGGTCTCCCATGTCTTTAGGTTTCGACTCAGCGTTGTGTGATCGCAGCCGAGTTCTTCACCGAAACCACGAAGCCCGCCATCGACTCGCAGGAAGCCAAGGGCTCGTGGACTGTCGGCACAACGCTTGACTAGAGCCCGCCAGAGCCTGTGGGTGCTGGACTGGCGAAGCCCGAACAGGGTTTTGGCAGTCTCCGGTTCGGTCATCGGGCGGATGATGTGCGCTCTGGTATTGGCCCCGAGCAGATCGCCTGCGGTGAGGTTTCCAACAAGGTTCAGTGCACGGTTAAGACACCTGTGCGCGTCGGCTTGGTCTATCTGGATGGTGAAATTGGTTCCCATACCTATAAGGCGAGGGTGTCCCACACTCCAGTGAGTTGCAACAACTGGCAGAGAGCGACAGCGCTCTGACCTGCGGTTTTACCGTTTTGGGACAGTTCCACCGAAATAGGTAGAGAAGGTGTTTTCTAGGGCGGTTCGGGAACGGCCCATCCGTTCCACGAACCGCACAGGGCGTGACAACCAATTTGGAGGTTGTCACGCACATGGAATAGACGAGAAGTGACCACATCGACCGTCACAGGCATAGGTCACGGATGTGTTACATAGTCCGTGGCATGTCCCCACATCCGGTCGGGCTAACATCAAAGTGAGCACGGACGGGTGTGGGTGTGTACACCCGCTATGAGCGGTTGTACACAAAACTGAAGGCTTTCGCGGCGGACCCCTATGCCCAAGATGCGGCCCGATGTGGGATCTGTCATCCAACCCACCCAGCACCCTTCTAATCATCAGGCAATACTTGGACTGTGGAAGCAGGTCTATGACAACGATCAACGACGTTCTTGATCAGATCCGTCTTCGCTGCTGTTGAACTCCGACTCCTTAGGAATTGCAGCACTAGCCCGAAGACTTCGCTCTGGCATTCACTTCCTGCTTATCCCACAGGTACTGCAGCGCGTCCTGATGCGGCGGGTTGGGCAAATGGTTCAGACTGGTCTTCGTAATCCGAAGGCCATCAATAGTTGCACCATTGTCGGCAACGACTTCAAGCGTTTCAGGATCGATCCTGAGCATGGCCGTCTTCTCATCCATTGCTCGATGGTGGGTGGGACAGATAGGTAACCCATTACCCGAGTGGTCAGAACCTTTGTGCTCCTTAGCAATAAGGTGCGCGGCGTCTAGCAACTCCTTTCTGTCTATTGGGCAAAAGGCGCACTCCGCTCCATAGCGCTGCAACACCTGATACTTGAACCTTCTCTGGTTGGGTCGTGTCGACTGCTTCCCGTCTTTGACAACAGCGCCCGATCCAAACGGCTCGAAGGGCTCTTTGTCACTGACAGGCTCATACTTAGGTGGACTGATCTCGCTGAACTCAACAAGGAACAGTTCTGCCCTGTCATCCCAGTCGAGCACCCAACCAAGCCTCACGTTCCGCCTTTTACCCTCAGAGATCACGGCAAAGACCGGCAGGCCATTCTCACGTGCTGCCTTCGTGGCCGAGATCTCCCTTTCATCAGTCGTGCGATGGCCTGTTCGGGGATAGTGGTAGAGCACTCCCTCGTCATCAACGTCGTCGGGATAAACCCTCCCCGTAACTCGAAGACCCACAGTTAGACCGTCACCGCTTGGAGTCAGGGGACCAGTTAGGTCAGCGTCTCGGTAGATGCCTCGTTGGCCAGCCACAAGGCGTAGGCCGTGCTCATTTACTTGGCTTGGCTTGAGCCCATCGGGGCCCCCGAGTGCTCGAACTTCATCCCAGAGGCCTTTTCGTCGTCGAAGTTCTTGTTCAATCAACCCTGACACAACAACTCCCAGTTCGCGTACTCACAGCGCCAATACTTCCACGTCTCAACAGTCATCCGCCCGGGCCACCCACACCCAACACCAACCCCGATGTGGGAACTACAACTAAAGGTGCGACAAAGGCACGGCTAATTCAGCCGTCTTGACCCTTCATGGCCTGCGCTCCAAACGAGTACTCGCCTCAGTGGAAGCCCGGCTGTACCCCCCAACTCAACATCTTCCCTGCACCGATGTCTAGAATTAGAGGTGCCGCAGAGGCACTGATACTAGAAAACACAGTTTGGCTACCAGAATGGCTACCAGCGGCTTTCAGACCACCATCTGAAAACCCAAATGACCCGCAAAACCGCTGGTCAGTATGGTGGGCCGTGAGGGACTCGAACCCCCGACCCCCTGCGCGTCATGCAGGTGCTCTGGTCGCTTTGCTCCACACGTCAGCCTTCGGCTGACGTAGAGCCAACTGTGTTTTCCCTGTTCAGAGCCCCTGTTGGCTGAGGTGTTCGGCGGGTGCCCTTTTGGGCACCAGTCGTACATCGCGGCCGAATGGCTACCAGTTTGGCTACCAGCAGGGATAGAGATCATGGGTTCTACAACTCGAAGTGAGCGCGGTACGGGCTCGTTGTTCTACGACAAGGGGTCAAAGCGTTGGGTGGTGATGACGTCGTTGCCGAAGACCACCGGTGAGAAGCGAAGACGGTCGAGGCGGACGTTTCGGACCAAGGCTGAGGCGATGGGGTTTCTTTCCGGGGGTCCCACATCCGAGCCGGAGCCAGTTGTGGTGACGGTCTCTGATTTGTTGGACGGCTGGCAGGGTTGGGTACACCGTCGGGCGGAGGCCAACCAGTTGGCTCCGAACACCGTCGACGGGTACAGACATGCGACGGCGCATGTGCGTACGGCGTTCAGCGGGTGTCTCGCATCTGATGTGACCGTTGACGACGTGGAACGGTTCCTGACCGTCCAGTTGCGGGTGCATTCGGGGCGGTACGTGGCTCTCCAAAGGAATGTGTTGGATCAGGCGTACCGGTGGGCGCAACGCAACCGGCTACTCACATGGAACCCCGCGCAGTTGTCCACGTGTCCGGGCCAGTTGGATCACAAACCGGGTGTGGCACTGACCGCGGAGCAGGCTCAACGACTGTTGGAGGCCTCTCGGGGGGATCGGTTGCATGCCTTGTGGGCTGTGATGCTCGGGGTTGGGCTGCGTCCCGGTGAGGCCATGGGGTTGACGTGGCCATGCGTGGATTTGGGTTCGGATCCGGGTGTTTTGCATGTCCGGCATTATTTGCGGAGGGGTTCGGAGGGGGTGTTCTTGGGTGCGCCGAAGACCGCGTACAGCGCCCGTTCGTTGGACATGCCGACGTTCGTCACGGATGCTCTGAGGGCACATTCAGAAGGCTGTGAGAGCCCCCCTGAGGGTCTGTGGCGGGACCTCGTGTTTGCTACGGGTTCGGGTACTCCGCACGGTCACCGTAATTTGAGAAGGGCTCTGAGGGGCCTCTGTGAGGAGGCTGGTTTACCTGCTCTGACGTTGTATGACTTGCGTCGTACAGCGGGGAGCCTGTTGGTGGATGCGGGGGTTCATTTGGAGTGTGTGGCTGATCTGTTGGGGCATTCGAGTGTGGCTACGACGCGTCGGCATTATGTGAGGGCGGTGCGCCCGACGGTGCCTCATGCGGTCGGGTTGGACGCTGTTATCAGGTCGGGGTGAGCCCCCACCCCGAGGGGGGGGTGGGGCGACCATCGGAGCCCCAAGGTGTAGATACGCGCAGACGGTTTGCGGCTGTCTCTAACGGCCAGCCGAGAAGGAATAGTCCACAAAAGCAATTGTGAAGTCAGCGCCTGCTGGGTAGGGAGTGAAGTACACGGAAAAGTCCGCTGAGAAGGAATAGTCAGCATTAGCCCAGAGTCCGCAACTCGTTGCTGAGAAGGAATAGTCGGGGATGTACACCGCCAAGTCCGCGCTGAAGGCATAGTCGGTGACGTATACGACATAGTCGGCGATGACTGAAGAATCCGCTACGTAGACGGAACCCCACATCGGTGTTCCATCGAAATAGCAGCCCAGCCAGCCCCCCCCTGAAGAACCAAGTCCACCTCCGGCGGCTGGCAGCGAGGTCGTGGTTGGCGGTGCCGTCGTAGATGACTCCTCGACCCAGATGAGGTCGCTCGAGAAACTGAGCATGCCGTCCGCTAAGCCGCCATCACCATTCAGTGCCATCACTCGAACCGCATGGTTGAGGGTGGAATCAATCCCAGTGATCAGCATCGACGTCTCGCTGTCGCCCTTCCAGATCAGGACTGGCTCTGAGAAGCCATTTTCAGTTGTGTAGGACAACACATCAACTGCGTAGTCCTGAATCGGCGAACCTCCACTGGATGCCGGAGCGGACCAAGTCACCAAAATTCCCCAACTTCCGTCATCCAGAGTTGTCCACTCGGCATACACGTTGCGGGGAACACTCGGAGCGGCCAAAGCGCTCGTAGTAGTCGTTGGCGGTGCTGTAGTCGTTGGCGGTGCTGTAGTCGTTGGCGGTGCTGTAGTCGTTGGCGGTGCTGTAGTCGTTGGCGGTGC
>NYZZ01000019.1 GCA_002687355.1 Methanobacteriota archaeon | reverse complement strand
AGACACGGTAGCGGGTGCCGAACTTCATTCCGGAAGCCACTTTCAGTCCAGCTGCCTCCAGTGTTTCGGGCAGCTCGCCCGCCGGTAGCACTCCCCAGTCAGGTGACGCGGCTGTATAGTAGATTACTTCCCCTACTTTGTCGACTAGCCCTAGCCAGTCCCCGTTTGTCAGTTGAGTCAGACTGGCCGGCGCGTCGCTGCTAGCAACGTGCAGCCGCACCGTTGCATTATTGTCACGTCTTCGAAAGCGCAGAATACTGCCATCAAATGTAGGAAGGATACCTCGTTGCCGCAAATCACTGTAGACGGCCGGGAGTAGATTACCCGCCAGTTCCATTAGTTGTGACTGTAGTATCGCTTCCAACTCCAGTGTCCCGCAATCGTGGCACCAGAGTGCCTCTACCGGGTGAATCATGATGCCTCCTGTAGTAGCGCGACCGACGCGTTGCCGCCTCCGTAGTTGCGTAGCGAGCTTTCCAGCTGGCAGCTTCAGTTCACCTTTCTGTAGTTTCAGGCTTCGTCCTCCAGCCGTTCTACTTTGCCTGCTTCTAGCAGCATGCGCGCATTGTAGAGTGGGATATGCGCCACGTCACTTTTCTTGAGCGAATAGTTGCGCGCATCCAGCCCGGTGAAGGTCGGCAAGTCTTCTAGCACACGTACGAGCAAGGCATCAGAGCCATCATCTCCAGTCACAGCTGAATCGAGCGCGTCAGCCGCTTCTGATGTTGGAATGTTTGGCTCTGGTACTGGTGCTGTTTTCGCTTTCTTTGTCTTTGGCGCTGACTTTACTATATCAGACTCCAATTCGGGGGCGGCAGCCCGCACTAGCAGCCTTTGCCGGTGCTGCCCTATAACGCTAGCAACATTATCGAGGAACTCCAGTTCTTGTTCCGTCACTGCTTCGAGTGATGGCTGTTGCCCGTTCACCTTTTCGCGCGCCAGTGTGGTAAGTTTGCGCTCGCGATGTTTGTGCAGTTCCAGTTTCAGGTCGGAGAGTTTGCTGATGTCGGAGTTGGCACGCTCGAACCGCTGTGCGTCATCCCGAGCTCCATCACGCGCCTGCCCCAAGCTGCGTTCCAGCTCCACCAGTCGTGCGTGGAAGCGAGGTGGTAGTTTCAGCAGTCTGCCATCACGTCGTTCAGCTTGCGTGCTGACGCGCAGGTCGCGCGGAGGAAGTTCTTTCATTTGCCCTGCAAAACGCCGCTAGTTAAGATATGTGTGCCCCGGAACAATGTTTAATTTAGGCCCCCCATCGCCCAGCATGCGGCCATGCCCAGTCTGTGCCTCGCCCGCGGGGGAGACCGACGTTTATTGTGGAATCTGTGGCACCAATTTTGAAACTGAAACAGAGGAAGAGGCTCCCGTCACAACATCCACCACCCGTGAAGAGGTGGAGGCTGCAAAAACACCCAGGCAATCAGAGGAACAGCGCCCCAGTTTCTACCTCCCGGCATTACAATTCTTGATGGCTGTTGCACTGCTCGGCTACATCCTGTTCGTAACCACTGGCAATATTCCATCTCCAAATACGCCAGGCCTCGAGGGCTATACTGGGATTAGCGAGCCTCTCGAGTGCCCGCCAGACTGGTCCGACCCCGGTAATCTTAATGGATGCCCGGTTCGTTTCAGCTCTAGCTGGTCGCCGATTTCAGTCTACGACAGCCAGTATCAGATAGTGCTGATTATTTTCAGCGTGCTGTCTCTACTGTCATTACTTAACTCCTGGCGTAGCGAAAACCCTAGGGCAATGGCACCCTTTTACTTTGGCTTGATAATTTGTGCCGCAGTTTATCTAGTTCAGGGACGTGACGAGGCACCGCTCGACGCGCTCTACTCGACGGTCGGTTCCGTAGCAGTGTTTTGCATGGTAGCGCTGTCATACCTGTTCTTTCTCTATGCAGTAACCGGTCGAGAGTTGGAAACAGGTTTTTCGAGCACACTCTATAGCTTCCTGCTCGCCAGTGCAGCGGTGCTGGGTGCAGTGCACCATAACTACGTTCGCGGCCCGTGGGCGGGACGCGCTGACGGCGCTGTAAAAATGTTCCCGCTCGACTTGCAACCGCCCGAGATGGTTTTGCTGCTTCTCGGGTTAGGGGTGCTTTTGGTAGGTATAGGTTCATTCATCATCAATAATGTAAGATTGAAGGACTTAGAGGAAGCCAAGTTCTTCGCAATGATTATGGCAGGACTGCTACTGCAGTATGTCGTGCTACTGTTCAATGCTATTCGTCACCGCTCCAGTGTGCGTATGGAGCAAGTTGATGTGGTACTCACGGTGATGGCAGCTGCTATCACCTTTCTGGGCGTGTGGCTTTTCTATCGTAAACGCAAACACGAGCGTAGCATGGAAGGTCTTGCCTATTTTGGCTTATTCGTCGCTGGAGTAGGCACGCTCTTCTCTTTCTCGGTAATACCTGTTTTGCTCTCAGAACAGGACCTTGCTCGCCCGCAGACCGTCGAGGAGTGGACACTGTTGCTACTACCGCTGATGGTGGCGGCGACAGGCCTCTGGTGGGGAGTTCGCTACGGCTCGCATAAGCTGCGAGACAAGCTGGTCGAACTTGCTCCACTCGAGGCCCCTCGTCCAGACCCTTTCGATTCATCATATACGCCGCCGGAAGACCCTGCTGAGACCGAAATTACACTGGACGCGGCAATGGACAGGCTCTTGGATGAGTTCCCCGACGCAACCATTGACATCAAGCCCACTGCCGAGGACACGGGTGACTTCATCATGGATTGGGACAAAGTTGAGGAGATGCTGGACGATGTCGATCTGAAAGCGGAGGTGCGCAGTGCCAAAAAAGTAGCCTACGAAGTCGATTTCGAGGAACTTTCGCGCTACTATTCTACTACATCTGAGACAGTTAACCAGGTCCTGACCCATTTCAAGTCGGGCCGCAACGTGATGCTCTATGGAGAGCCAGGTACAGGCAAGACTGCGCTTGCGACACTGCTACTGACGCAGTTGTGCGGGATGAAGGGCGATACGCCCAACTTTGCCATTGTGACCGCCAATGCCGAGTGGTCCAATTTCGAGGTTATCGGTGGCATCTCGCCCGATGACAAGGGAGGCTACTTCTTCAAGGATGGCTATGTCTCCGAGGCTGCAAGGCAGTGCGAAAAGTCGATGCAGGAGAGTGGTCGACCGCATTATCTCGTGATAGATGAATTCAACCGCGCTAATATCGACGAAGCGTTCGGCAAGCTATTCACCGTTTTTGAATACCGGGACAAGCAGCCGCTACTAACGCACAAGGAAACCGGCGGAGCGCCGTTCATGATGCCACCCGAGTTCCGTATTATTGGCACCATGAACACGCAGGACAAGAACACCCTCTTCAACGTCGGCCACGCATTGATGAGGCGGTTCGCGTTCGTCGAAATCGGACTGCCCAGCCGTGAGGACGAATACCGCCGCATGCCGGAGTTCGTCTTCCACAAGCTATCGAAGCTTGGAATTGCTCCCGAGCGTCCCGAAGAACAACAGGACTGGTTTGCGGAAGAGAAATTTGACTTTTACGATGAGGACGGCACGCTCTTCGCGGCTTACAATAAGATGATGAACTTCCTTGAAGAGGAGGAGATGCCAGCGCAGCGCGATGAAGAAATACCCCGTGGCGTACGCACTTTCCGTAAAATCGGCCCGGCGTCGGTTATCGACTCTATGCTGACGCTCTTTAACTCACGCGGGCAGTATGATATGGAGAAAGCGCTACAGGACGTGATTCGTGCTAATATCATGCCGTCACTAGAAGGGCTAGAGAGGAACGAGCTGCGTTGCATGATGCTCAAATCACAATTAGTCTTGGGTGAAGATGCTGAAATCAGCCAAACCCTCGAAAAGATGGTTGATTCACCGGGCCTGAGCCTCTTTGGCTGATGGCAGTTCCGCGCGCGACCCTTGAGCTACAGCTCCCTGAAGGGCGAGAGCACCTTCTTGAGGGTGAGACGCTAATTATGCTGGTCCATGCGCTGAAACCACTTGAGGAGCCAGTCCTCAGAATGGGCAAGATTGCTCTTGAAAAATTACCGAAGCTGAGTAGCAACCAGACGCACTCGCTACGGTTTCAGGTGCCAGACTATATCGGGTCTAACTACCTAGAGCTCCACCAATCTGGCGAGTGTGTTTCCAATCGCCTCGATGTTACTACCTCTCCTGAAATGCTGGATTACGAGCAGTTTCAACAACTACGCGAACAGCACATTCCCTCCCTAATCGAATCAGCCGGTGCGGATGATCAGAGTGGTGCTGCATATCCAGGAGCTACCGCCTCAATCGAGGAAGAACAGATTTTCCTGAATATATCACAATTACTTGATTTTTCGGAACGTTTGCTAGGGTTGACACACCGTATCCAGAAAGGGGCCTACTCGTATTTGGTCGAAAAGCAGCGTAAGCACATGAAATCTACTATTCGCGGGGCAGTTCGTTGGGAAAAGACGGCACTGGCAAGAGCCCAGAAAGGTGTTGAGTACGCTACAGTTCATATTACTGATATCCGCAAGCGCAAATGGGCCACACCGTCAAACTTGCTGCTTGTAAAATTCCATATAGAACTTTTCACCGAGGCTGTTTTTTTCCGTGATGAAATGGAAAGACGTGAACGTGAGAGGAAGGTGTGGGCTGCAATCTACGGACAGGAAGCTGGAACGCCCTCCGAAGAGGTCAAAGAACAACTGGAAAGACTTGACACCGTGTGTTTGCTGCACAAGAGAACACTTCTGGGTGGAAAACTGAAGGAATTGATTGCTGTAGCGCGCTCTATCAACAAGGAAGAACGCAAAATTAATCGCGAAGCGGACCAAGAAATTCACCGCCTCAAGAATCGTGCCTACCGAGAGCTGCCTCCACTTTGGCAGGAATTCCTGCGCGATTACCGCTCGTATTACGAGGACACGGTACTCGTAGAGACTCAGCGTATGGCTGATGTCTATGCACTGTGGGTGGTCTGTGAGATGGCTAACGGCATTGGTCTACGCTCTCACTCAAAGAGTTTACGTGAGTTCCGCTCACCTAAGAAAGATAGCATCCTGCGTTACGATGCACCCGGCACGGTGCGGGAGGGGTGGGGTGATTCCATCATGGGAGCACTATTTCCTAGCGAGGAAGATACAGTAGTTGCAACAGGTTCCGGGCAACCCGAGATTTTTCTGAACTACCGCGGAGTTAACATCTACTTTGAGTGTAAGTATGACTTGCGCCAGCGCCCGCGACAGCAGGACATTTACAAGGTGCTGGCATTCATGAACAATTATCGAATTCCGTGTGGAGGTATAATCTATCCAGGACCACAGCTCAAGTTTAGCTGTGACATACAGAATCGGCAAGTATTAGCATGGATCCCCTTCACTTGGACCGAGCAGGCCTACGATGCTGCACCTCGCTATTTCGCTTTTATCGCCGACCGCCTAGCTGCTATTTGGCAGGCACTCGATGATGGAAGTGCGGGTGAAGTTGCGGCGAGTGCAGAGAAGGATGCGTGGAAATATTATGAGGCCATCGCAACACCGGGGGCCGTGCCTCCCGAGGCGGCCGAACCGTTGGTGCCACTGCCAGAAGATGCAGTTGCGCCACCGGTGATTCCGTCCGATCTTGTTGCAGAGCAGGCAGACACAAGTCAAGCGTCGCCTGAGGAGGAACTGGAGGAATCTACTGGCGAGGAATCAGAGAAACGGCAGGCTGACTTAGCAGACGCCATGTCTGGTGACGGCAGTATAGCTACAGGTGCTGTCAGCGAAGGCGACTATGCTGCTGGGTCGCAATCTGAGGAAGTAATAGGCGAGGATGAGGGAGAAATGGTCGAAGTTGATGGCGGTGGCGAGCCCAAAGCAGAAGAATTGTCCCCATCAGAAAATGAAGAATCCGCGTCACAACCCATTCCCATACGGAATCTGAAGAAGATTCTGGAGCAGAAAGAAGCCAACGACTGACTTTAAAAAGCGGCCGAATGGGCGCGCATGGCCACACGGGTCGCTATCAACGGCTACGGCACTATCGGCAAGCGCGTTGCTGACGCGGTTGCAGCACAGAGTGACATGGAGATTGCGGGAGTGACCAAGACCGCCCCCAGCTTCGGTTGCGAGCTGGCTGTGCGACGCGGCTTCCCACTCTACTGCACCTTTGACGACACTGCCCGAATCTCTGCCTTCGATACAGGCGGCTACGAGTGTGCCGGTGGCCTGTCGAAGCTGCTCGCGGCAGCCGATGTAGTCGTTGACTGCTCGCCCGGCAAGACCGGCGGCGAGAATCTAGCGAAATACCGTCAGGCGGGTGTCAAGGCGATTTTTCAAGGCGGCGAACCGCACAACGTCACCGACCTTTCCTACAGTTCAAGCGCCAACCATGACGCCAACCTGGGCGCTGACGCAACGCGCGTCGTGAGCTGCAACACCACTGGCCTTTCGCGCACCCTCGTGCCGCTCTGGCAGCATTGCGGCTCGCTGGCGGTCGAGTGCACTATGGTCCGTCGCGCAGCAGACCCGGGTGATTCCGGCAAAGGTCCGATTAATGCTATCAAGCCCGTCCTGAAAGTGCCGAGTCACCACGGTCCCGATCTAATGACCGTGTGCCCCGAAATCAGCATTAATTCGTTAGCAGTCGCAGTGCCGACCACCATTATGCATGTCCATGCTATCGTTGCCACGCTCCCGTCAGGCCACGGCCTGACGACGGAATCGGTCGTCGAGCTGTTGCGCACGCAGCCCCGTGTCATTGTGATGCACGGTGGCGAGAGCCGGATTACCACGACGGCCGAAGTGATGGAGATGGCGCGAGATATCGGTCGCCGCTGGGGCGATCTGCACGAAATCTTCGTCTGGGAAGACGGCGTCAGCCTGCAGGACGATACCCTGTATTATTTCCAGGCCATTCACCAAGAGTCTGACGTCGTGCCGGAGAATGTTGACGCCATCCGCGCGCTCACCGGCAGCGAGACCGACTGGCGCGCGAGCGTTGCTAAGACTGACGCGGCGATTGCTGCTGCTCAAGGCACAGGCTAGGGATGACTACTGCAGCGGGGCTACCCATATTGCGCATGTACACTGGTCCGGGCGGGAAGACCCGCTTTGCATGGACTGTGCTGCCACTAGTGCGCAAGACGGGTCTCGGGTCAGTTGGTCTTTTCTCAGAGTTATTCGTCAACGAGAACATTCTCGATAATACAGGAGACTTGAGGATTCAGTTCGCGATTACGCCGCTACCGGAAGGTGGTAAGGGCGAGGGACCGCAGCTGGCGCACACCGCGCCGCGCAAGCAGCTGGTGCTGACGCTGGACGGCAGTCTCGAGTTTCGAAGTTGTGATGTCGTTAATTTTGACGAAACGACCCGTGCCACTATCGGTGCTGGTGATATCCTTCTCGCCGAGGATCTTGATGGCTCCGGCCACGCCTGGCGTTTCGTCCCGGCGCGTGATGGCCAGTTGAAACCGTGGCACCGCTGTTACGTCCACCTCGGTGAGGAGTACGACCACTTTGTCTCTCTTTTGCGGCCTCAGTAGCCGAGCGCCTGAATCAGCTGCTCCGGTTCGTCAGTCCCAATGCGGAATTTCTTGCTGCTTGTATACGTGATTTCCACTGCGTCCAGCCCGTAGATGTTCCACATCCAGCCGTTTGGAGTATAGCGGATGCCCCAGCCATACCAGAAGAGATTGCGCACAGCCTCCGCAGCGACAACGTCGGTGCGGATGATGCTGCGGTGAATCAGACCGATGCCGAAAGTGAGGCAGATATGTGAATCACCCACCTCTACTTTTAATCTGTAGAATAGCAGCATGATTAATATTCCGAAAACTGCGAAGCTTAGTCCTGCGTATCTCAAATCACCCCAGATAGCGGCAATGTACACTCCGGACCCCATTATGAAAAGTACGACTAGCACTATTCCCCAGTTATACTGGCTGTGTTTGTAGTACGGAAGCATTAATTCCCACTAACGTGGATGGAGTGAGTGTCGCCCACAACGTCACGGGTACGAGGCGACATAAGCTCAATGACTGCCTGTTCGCGGAACGCTGCTAGCGTGCGACAGCCAACGTTGCCAAGTGCGGCTTTGACCTTGCGCATGTCCTCTTTCAGTCGTGGTTTGAGACGCCCGTGGAATTCGACTGTGCCCTCCTCGCCCTCAGTGAAGAAACTCTTGGCAGTGGTATGGCCGTAACGATCCAGATTGCGCGCGCGGGCAGAGCCCTCGCCCCAAGTGGCAACCCTGCGCATCTCTGGCTCATGGCTGGTGAGTCGCATGTTTTCGTCGAACTTTTCTCCGGTTGCTTCCAAGAAGTGGTTGAAGTAGCCTCCCATCATTACCGCGTCCGCCAGCGTTAGCGCGATAATCATATCACCCGCTGACCCGACGCCCCCGTCAACCACTAGCGGCACGTATTGTCCACTCTGTTCATGGTAGGCCTGTCGGGCACGGTCGGCCGCGATGAGCGCCGTCAGCGGCGCGCGTCCGGTTGCCTTTTGCCGCTGGGTGGTGCAGATTGAGCCTGATGACATTCCTACCTTGACTACGTCAGCACCCTGTTCCATCAGGTAAGTTGCACCGTCAGCAGTGACGACATTGCCAGCGCAAATCGGTACGCCAGTCTTCATCGAGCGGTATGCAGCTAGAACTTCACCGACGAATTCGCTATGGGCATCGGAGGTGTCGATGACAATCATATCCACACCAGCGGCTAGATTGGCCTCGACACGTGCCTGCCATCCTTTATGGGTCGAGATGGCGGCGGCCACCGGGATTTTCTCGACATCCTTGCGAAATGCCAGCTTAACTAATCTTTCCAGTTCATCGAGCACGACCAGGTAGCGCCCCTCACCCAGTAGCTGTTTCGCTTGCTTGACACTGAGCTCAGGATCGCGGCAACACACCATCTCATCTGGCGTCAGCATCACACTTCCAACCGGGTCACTCGGAGGTGCGTCCAGCTCCAGATAGCGGTCAAAGCTAAAGAGTCCTAGAAAGACATTGTTGCGGTCGGTGACTGGCAACTTGGAGTGGCCGTGCCGCTCGACTAGTCTTACAGCCTCGTCAATCGTAGTTTCGCGCCCGATGCAGACAGGATCCTCGACGAATCCCATCTCATAGCTTTTGATGCGTTCAACAATGGCTGCCTGCTCCTTGATGGACAGCCGCACTGGCAGCACTCCCAGACCGCCTTCCTTGCCGAGAGCAAGCGCCATCTCGTAGCCCGTCACTGAAGTCATCGCTGCGCTGAGCAGCGGTAGTTGCAACTTGAGCCCAGCTAGGTCGGTCGCTAGTGAGATATTGGGCAGCGTACAGTCAGTTGGTGTCAATCCGGTCAGCAGTGAAAACTCGCCGAATGTACGCCCTGGTTCGCGTACTATCTGCTTGACCATGCCCCCAATCGGGTTAGCGATAAAAGTACTTTGTGGTCGCCTAATTTTAACTGCTTGTTTCTCGCTTTCTTACGGCGCGTAGCAGTGCTTTGCTGACTGGCGTCGCGACGCCCGCTTCGTGACCGCTTGTCACAATAACTCCAGTGATGGCCTCAATTTCAGTGCGTCGTCCCGCTTCCAGGTCCTGGAGCATGCTACAATGGTTTTCAGCGGTGCGCTCCATGATTTCTAGCGCACGCTGCCACGGATTGCTTGGCAACGTGATTTTCAACACCGTAGCGACTGCTGCTCCTTCGTGGCAAGCTGCCTGCGCCTGATTGCGGAGAACACCTTCGCGCAGTGCACCGTTCGGAACGCCCGCCAGCGCCGCAACAGGGTTGATGCCATTGTTGACGATTGCCTTGAGCCACAGTTCGCCTTGCAAATAGCTGGTCAGAGCGGTGTCAATCCTGCCAGCGTCGAATGCATTGCGTAACTGGCGCAGAGAAGTGGTCGGCGCTCCGGTCGCTGCACCAATCACGGCGTAGCCTTCACCAGCGTGTAGCACGCTGCCATCTGCCTGTTGCGCAGCGCCGTGACCAGTTACGAAGCCTGCTACGTTCTTGGCGCCTAGCAGCTTTACCAGTGTGTCGACCGTTCCCAGCCCGTTCTGGCAAGCGACCACCGCTACGTTCCACTCTTCCAGTCGTGGCAAAATTGGTTCAAGTTGCCATGCTTTAGTGCAGAGCAATAGCCAGTCACATCCGTCCGGTGTTGTTTGAAGGGGTAAAATCCCGGAGAACTCTGTTAGCCCATTTACTTGCAGACCGCGCTGTAGCTTCTCAGTGCGAGATTCATCAGCGACCAGCACGACATCGTTGCCACCCTGCACCAGTCGTGCTGCGAGTACTGAACCCAGTGCGCCAGTTCCCAGCAATGCAATTCTCATTCCGGTTCCTTACCTGAAGGGCCCTCTGGCGGTTTTTGCTCAAGCAGAATTTCGCGTAGTACAGTTACCCGTTCCGCAGGCAGTGCCAGTAGGGGCGCATGCCAGGTAATCCCTGTCGGTGGTGCAACCATACGCTGTGCATCCCATCCGACGACAACGCCGTGTGCCTTTCGGCGGTGTGCTAGCTGTGGCAACTCATCAAGTGACGTTTTAGGATGCTTGCGCAGACGCGGATGCCATAGCTCCAGCGCTGCCCGCTCTGGTTTTGGAAGCTGTGCCTGCTCAACTAGTTCAAGCGTGCAACCGCGCTTGGCTAGCAGCCATCCCGCGATCAGATCACGCCAGTTTTCAGCGTGTACCAGAACCTTGCCTTGCGTATGCAGCGGCAGTCCTCCCACTGCTGGCAGTACTTTGCGGAACAGGAACGCACGCTTGTCACGTACCTCGGCGTGCAGTGCCCATTCTGGTGCCGAAAGGTTGACCTTCAGGTCGGGCCGCTGCGCCAGCACAGCTGCACCCAAGTCGGCGCCGAGTTGTTGCGACGTAAAGCTATGCGATCCAGTTCGTCTCGGGCGGATGGCAAAGCTGGCGCCCTGTGGCAGCGTGGCGCCCCATTCAGCAGCTGCATTACCCAACAATTCCAGTTCAGTTGGCAACTCATCTACCTGTGAGAGTGAGATGATACCGAAAGTGCGTGCTAGTATTCCTGCAGCGTTGTCAGTAGTGTTGTCTGACTCTACCCCAGGAGCTTTGGCATTATCACTTGATTCAGCAATGTGCGCGAAAAAGCGCCCGCGCATTTTCTCGATACGAGCCTCAATACCTGCCAGTGTAAGTCGCTCAAGCAGATTCTCGGCTAGTCGCTGTTCGTAGCGCCGTCGTGTACCGGGCGCCTTGAGCCCCAGCTCACCATAACGCAGTAGGAACAGGCTCACGCCAGAGAAGCTAGCACACGGTCAACAATCTCGCCTGCGTGGCCTGTGTATCTGGCAGGATTCAGCGCATCTTTAATCTCGGCAGCCGAGAGTTGCCCAGCGATTTCACTTTCAGCGAGCAGAAGGTCGTGGAAGCTTGCTTCGCCACTTGCAGCCACCATTGAAACTTGTCGTACCAGTTCGTGAGCAGCTTGTCGGTCCATCCCCTTGCGGGTCAGTGCTAGCATCACAGCCTCCGCCATGGGCAACCCGCCCGCTGCCGCGAGATTGTCCGCGATACGTTTTGGGTTGGGCTGTACGTTGCAAAACACATCGGAAGCCTTGCAGAGCATCTCGTCGATAAGTATATAAAAGTGAGGCAGCAGCATACGCTCGCTGCTCGAGTTCGCGAGATCGCGCTCATGCCACTGCAGGTTGTTCTCCAGCGCCGGCGCGGCCAGTGAGCGCACCATGCGTGCCAGCCCGCCCAGATTCTCGCTCGTGATGGGATTTTGTTTCTGCGCCATAGTTGATGAGCCAACCTGTTTCGCGGCGTCGAACGCCTCGGCAGCTTCGCCAATATCGCTGCGCTGCAGGTTTCGGATTTCAAGCGTAAACTTCTCGATACTGGTCGCGAGGTTGCTGCCCCACTGGACGAGCTCCGCTAGTCGATCGCGCCCCAGAATTTGCGTCGTTGCGAGAGGCTCATTTAGGCTAAGCCGCTGCATTACATGCGCCTGCAGCTTGAGCGTGTGCGGGTGCAACGCAGCGCCACTGCCGGTCGCGCCCAGCATTTTACCGGTCTCGAGCCGGGGTCGTAGCTCACACAGCCGTTCGCGATGCCGGGCCGCCTCAGCAGCGAAGACCGCCATCTTCAGTCCGAAGGTGACTGGTGTTGCCCACTGGCCGTGGGTGCGCCCCAGCATTACCAGGTCGCGATGCTCACGCGCCTGTGCCATCAGTGCAGCAATGAGTGCTTCGAGTCCTTCGGCAACTAGTGCTAGCGCGTCGCGGTGCTGTAGCGCCCGCGCAGTATCTACGATGTCGTAACTGGTGGCGCCGAAATGGACTGATCCGCCAGCGTCACCTGCCTGCTCTGCCAGAGCCCGTGCAACTGCCATAATATCGTGCCGGATTTCCGCCTCAATAGCTTCGACGCGGTCGCGCTTTACCTTGGGAACCGCAGCACGAATTGCCTGTGCGTGGTCTGGTGGGATGAGCCCCAATCGTCCCTGCTCCTCTGCGAGCGTTGCCTCGACCTCGAGCAGCGTCCCGAGATATGCATCGGCGCCAAAGATAGCGCGCATCTGGTCACGGCCATAGCGATAGTCGAGTACGCAGGTGGGGTCCACGCTGGCGCACTGCTTCGTTCCTTTAAGCCCTCCGTTCGCCAGAAACCTTTATCTCACCGTAGGTGAGGGTGGTGCTATGCGCTGGCCATTACTTCTCTTTGCGGGGGCGTTACTCCTGCTGCTGGTCCCCTCCGTTCAGGCCCTACCTGACTTGGAGCCTAACAGCATGTCCATTTCGCCTCAGAAGCCGGTGAAAGGTGAGGCCTTTGATGGAGAGGTATGGGTGCGCAATAATGGCGACAACCTTAGTATTAATGTTACTGTTATGATTCTCAATGGCAGTGTCGACTGCTCCCTCGGGGAAAACTGTGACATTGTCCACCAGGAGACTATTGAGATTATTGGTCGCGCTGAAAATGTTTCAGTTACATTTAACTGGCGTGGTGAAGAGACTTCCGGAACCCACGTGATGACTACGCGGGTTGACCAGGAGGGCAGCATCCCTGAGAGCAACGAGGATAACAATGATCTGGAATTCGAGTACGAGGTGCTGGATGCATATATGCCCAACCTTACCTTCATCTCCGGCCCTCATTTGTTTCTCGAGCCTCAAGTACCAGCAGTCGGGGATCCGGCTGATTTCGTGGTATTGTTCGAAAATACTGGCAATGGAAATACTGTTGCAACCAATTTCCAGGTTGCTTTCTACTCTATTCTGCAACCAGATGGCACGCCCGAGCTGTTGGAGCAGATTGAGGTTCGCTCACTATTCGGGGGCGATACAGCACAGATGAATATTACCTGGCTCCCGGACGTTGCGGGCGATTACCTGCTGCGGGTGGTGCTCGACGAAGGAAATGTTGTCGACGAATCAATAGAGGATGATAATGTGGCTGAATTGGAGGTGATGGTGCGGGTGCATACTCCTGAACTGACGCTGTATGATGCTATCGGCCTGGAAATTTTACCGCGCGACGAGTGGCTGGAAGATGTGTTCCAGCACCACCAGGTTGAACTTGCCGTCCATGTCATTAACATGGACCCTGTCGAGAACGCGACCGATGTACGTGTACGTTTCTGGGATCAGGCGGAAGGAGGAAGTCCGGTAATCATTGGCGATGTATTGCTACCATTGGTGCAGAGAGGAACTCGCTCCGAAGGTGAGGTAGTTCCTGCGACCAGTGTGCAGGCATTGGTGCTGTGGAACGACACCGCACTGATGGGCAACCACACGATATTCGTTGAAATTGACCCGCTAAACGCCATCGAGGAATGGTATGAGGATGACAATAACTTCACTTTTAGTTTGACTGTTTGGGAGCCTCTACCAGACCTGAATGTGACATCTATAGCAGTCCCCGGTCAGGCAGTTTATGGGGTCCCAAGTACTGTCGAGGTGTCAGTAATCAACAGCGGTGCAATCTCTACTGGTCAGACTGAGATTGAACTGTGGATTGATGAGGCTCTCGTGTATACATGGGAACTTTCGATGGAGGAGGGGCAGCAGTTGCTGTTAGTCTACGACTACACTTGGGCCGAAGACTGGCCACGGGTTAAGGCGCGTGCTGACCCTTCGAGGGACTTGGACGAACTGGATGAGAGTAACAACATCCGCTCGATACTAGTGCAGGTTGCCGCGACATACCGCGACATTGCCGCTGAAAAACTGGAGGTCCCGGAATTTATCTTCGAAGGACAGAGGGTGAAGATGGTGGTGACACTGCAGAATATTGCTGCAGCCACCCCTGATTTCCGGGTCCACATTTACCTTGGTGATGATTCATCACCTGAAGCATCTTTCAACGGCTACGATTTGGAGTATAACGAGTCTCGCCGCTTCCCAGTCTGGCTCAACAATACTGGTGGCATGGTCGGTGACTACAACCTAACCGTGGAAGTCGAGGTGCTCGGCAACTACAAGGACGAGAACCACAGCAACGACGCGGTTAGCGGCAGCGTTCACTTCAGGTTGCGCGAGTACGACTTGGCAGTCGAGCTAGGATACCTAGCGAGCACGCTGCCAGTCAACCGTACCGTCGAAATAACTGTCTACGCTTTCAACCACGGCCAGGTTAGTTTGGAATCAGACGCCATGGGGGCTGAGCTTGCAGTCTACATTAACGGTGTGGAGCTGGACCTAGTGCCAACCGGTCGGCTGGGAATGGTGACCGGGGAGCAACAGCTCGTATTCTACTGGACACCATCCGTAGTCGGTAGCTACGTAATTGAAGTGGTGGTTGACCCCTACGACGTTATTGCCGAGCCGGATGAGAGTGACAACCGCGTCGTGCAGGAGGTCGACGTAGTAATTGAGCAACTCCCAATCACGCCTACTCCCAGTGGTGGGAAGAGTATAATTTCGCAACCGCTAATCTGGGTTCCTCTGCTGGTGTTGGCAATAGTTGGCGCTGGCATGTTTGCCTACTATCGGCTGCGCGGCGAGGAGGACTACTTGTCGGGCTACGGAGCCGAAACACAGCAACCGCCCAGCGATGGACCCGCTCGCGGCTCGACTACCTTCCGCTATGACCCGGATTCAGGTGTAACCTACGATGCCGATACCGGTGAAGTTATTGGTGAGAAGAAGAAAGATTAGTAAACGTCGCGCAGGTAGCGCTTCTCTTCCTTCATTAGCGTGAGGTTGACGTAGTTCTCTGCTTCCTCTTTGGAGAGGTCTCCTTGTTCCTGCGCAATATCGATTAGTGCCTGATGGACATCCTTGGCCATATAGTCCTTGTCACCACAAACGTAGAAGTATGCCCCTCGATCAAGCCATTTCCACACTTCAGCAGCCGCTTGCTGGAGGCGGTGTTGGACATAGATTTTCTCGTCTTGGTCGCGTGAAAAGGCTGTATCTAGCCGAGTCAGCACTCCAGATTCCTGCCACGCACGGAACTCTTCTTCATAGAAGAAGGTGGTATTCTCGAACCACTCACCGAAGATGAGCCAGTTACGCCCTTTGCCTCCGTTCATTTCTCGTTGTTCGAGAAATGCCCGAAATGGAGCGATACCGGTGCCGGGACCAACCATGATAATGTCACGATCTCCGTCCTCGGGGATGACAAACCCGCGCGTTGGCTGGATGAAAACAGGCGCATGGGTTTCGCCGACAGTAACACGGTCTGCGAGGAAGCCTGTCGCGAGCCCAGCACGATCACGCTCGAAACTGTTGTAGCGCACGATTGCTACGGTGAGGTGCACCTCATCCGGGTGAGCGTCAGGGGCGGAAGCGATGGAGTATAGTCGTGGGGTGATGCCGCCCACTGAATCTACAAATTCTTGTGCGGTGAAGCTGACGGTCGGGTATTCGTCCAGGATATCGATATAGTCGCGGACGTTCAGGTATTGGTCAAGCGCGGTACGGTCAGAAAGCAACTGCTCGAGTTCTTTCTGGTCACTGGCCGGGAGCTTTGCAATCAGTGGCTTCAGGAATTTGCGGTTAGCGCGGTGGATAGTTAGATGCTCCATCAGAGCTTCACGGAACGCAAATTCTCCCTTACGCTTGAGTTCGACGCTCTCTTTGCCACTGGCATCTAGTTTCTGCAGCAGCTCATCAACAAGCTCGGGGTCGTTGTGTGGGAAGAGTCCTAGTGAGTCGCCAGGCTTGTATTCCAGGCCACTCGCGGCGATGTCGACGATATAGTGGTTGGTTTCCTTGACATTGTCACGTGCAAGGCAGTACGCCTCCTTGATGATT
>NYZZ01000018.1 GCA_002687355.1 Methanobacteriota archaeon | reverse complement strand
CACAATGATTACTACCATGTCCAGAGCACCAATCTAAGGTACCATATATTTTTCCGACAATAAGCATAGCTACAGCTCCTCCCCATGCAGCTAAAGTACGGTGGACAAATTCTCCTAAAATTAGTACAAAGGCAACTATGAAAATCAGCAGTATCAACGTCGCTGCGAGCGTCATCTCGCCGCCATCAAAGGGGTTGATAAAAGCGTCTAGGCCAGTCGTTCCCAGAGTGGGGCTTCCCAGGCCTCTCGCAGTGCTGCCGGCGATAGCTCCAGCAGTGTGTTGTCATTGGATGTTATCGATAGCTTATCAGCGGGCGTACCGAGCCGTTGCGCGTGTTCGAAACGCTTTGCAAAGTTTGCTTCACGCCCCGGAGCAATCTGTACTAGCCAGCGTCCAGCAGACTCGCTGAAGAGAGTGGCCATTGCATCCAAGTTCGAGGACAGCTCAATAGCTGCGCCGTTACCGGACAGGCACATCTCGGCCAGTGCAATTGCGAGGCCTCCGGCCGAGAGGTCGTGGCATGCGACTACTTCACCAGCCTCCATTGCATCTATCAATGCCTCCATACGCGGAATCAGTGTCGTGAAATCGACCGTTGGCAGCGTTCCTCCCTCGAATTCAAGATGCCTTGCAGCGAGGCTAGCGCCCCATTCGTCATGGGTTGCACCGACAATCCAGAGTTCCCCCTCTAGTTTCAGGTCACTCGTGACGCAGTTACGAATATCATCAACGAGCCCAATCCCCATCAACACAGGTGTTGGCGGTACAGCACCTTGGGAAGTTTCGTTGTAGAAACTAACGTTGCCTGAGATATACGGTACCCCAAGCGCCAGCGCGCCTTCACCTAGCGCTTCGCAGGTAGCGCGAAACTGCCCCATCACTTCAGGTTTTTCTGGATTTCCAAAGCAAAGACAATCGGCGAGCGAATCGATACGTGCACCTACAGCGGCGAGATTACCGCATACTTCGGCAATCGCCAGTAGTGTTCCTGCGTGGGGGTCAGCTTCCACCAGCCAGGGATTGACGTCGCTCGTCAGCGCCAGTCCGCGCCAGCTATCCGCCACAGGCTTCAGCACGGCAGCATCTCCAGGACCTTCGTTCCCGACCGGTCCCTGTAGTGGATTAAGCGCAGTAGATCCGCGTACTTGATGGTCATATTGTCGGATGATCCACGAGCGCGAACATACCTCGGGGGTCGCCAGCAGCTCGAGCAGTAATGCTCCGAGGTCGTCTGGTTGCTTCATTACTGCTGCTACAGGCTCGGGCGTCTGCGGTTCAAGCGCCGGTCGCTGATAGGCAGGGCCCTTGGTTGTAAACTCAAGGTCGAGGTCCAGCACAGTCGTGCCGTGCCAGTCGACGCACGTTCGCTTCTGGGGGACGACTTCTCCGATTTCGGTCGCCTCAACATCCCACGCTGCGCATCGTTCGAGCACTTCCGTGACGTTTTCAGGTTGCACGGTAAACATCATACGTTCCTGTGATTCCGAAACCCAGATTTCCCATGGTGCCATTCCCGGCTGCTTGAGTGGCACCTTTTCCAAATCTACGCGCGCACCGCAGCCACCATCCAGCGCCAGTTCACCGACTACGCACGAGAGACCGCCACCGCCCAAGTCCTTCATTCCGGTCAGTAGTTCGGCTCGGTTCAGTTCGAGGCAGAGGTGCATCAGTGGTTCCTTGGTAATCGGATCCCCCAGCTGGACCGCGCCAATGTCGCTCTCGGAGCCTGCTTCCAGTTCGCGTGACGCAAACGTCACTCCGTGGATGCCGTCGCGGCCGGTACGGCCACCGGCGAGGATGTAGACGTCACCCGGTCCGCCAGCTCGGCTGCGAATCAGTTCTGCTTTCGGCATCACACCAATGCAGCCCACGTTCACCAGTGGGTTGCCAGTGTAGTTGGGGTGGAATACCACTTGCCCAGCCACTGTAGGTATTCCCACACGGTTACCGTAGTCGCGGATACCAGCTACAACCCCTCCCATCAGGTAGCGTGGATGTTTGACGCCTTCAGGCAGCTCAGCGCGAGGGAGATCTAGTTCCCCAAAGAACAGCGGGTCGACCAAGGCAATTGGCTGTGCACCCATGCAGACCACGTCGCGCAGGATTCCGCCGATACCAGTCGCCGCCCCGCCATAGGGGTCGAGTGCCGAAGGGTGGTTGTGTGACTCAAGGCCAACAACGTAGTAGTGGTCGGCATCGAATTCCATCACACCTGCATCTTCCCGCACGAAGACCTTGCGCGGTACATCAAGTCCGAAAACGGTTTCCTCGAGAACGGGGCGCGATGATTTGTAGCAACAGTGCTCGGACCATGCCTGATCAATCGCTTGCAGCTCGATATCGGTTGGCACCCGTTTCTCGGCGCGAAAATAGTCGCGTACCTTTTCAAGCTCAGTGACCGAGAGTCCCAGCCCTAGCACTTCGGCGGCTGCCTTGAGGTCTCCATCGAGCGGTACCGTGAATGCCTGTTCCACGCCCTCAAGCGGCTGTAGTTTCATTCCACCACCGAGATAGAGTAGTCATGCACTACAGGGTTAGCAAGCAGCCGCTGGCACATGCGCTCCGCTTCTTTGAGCGCTTTATCTTCTGGCAGCTCGAGCAAGACGCGGTAGCAGCGCGCCGATTTCACACCCTCTACAGACTCAAAGCCTAGCAATCCCAGTGCTTTCTGGACATTGGCGCCTTCAGGGTCAGCCATGCCCGGCTTGAGACCGACACGAATCTCAATCTCAGTCATTACGCCCCCAGTGGGGGCGGGTAAAAAACGAAACTCAGGCTTCTCTGGTTTGCAGCCAGCCCGCACCTGCACCAAGTAGCAGAAATAGCAGCAGCACGCCATCGTCGCTGCCATGTGCTAGTGGCTTCGCAACCATCAAGTACTCGATGCCGAAAGATCCTCCTAGCATAGCAGCAGTAGTAATCCAGAGCGTAGGGTCGCCCATGGTCCCGCCTCCCTCGGCAATCGCACGTAGCCGCGGCACTATTACCAGCGGGATAACTACAACAATCACTAGCAATAGCCCAAGTGAGTTGTCAATCCACGCATCACCGAAGTTAGGCCACGGTTCGTTGAGTACCATATAGAGCCCGAATAGCAGCGTCAGTGCGCCGCCTCCTGCCGCCATTGACGCCATCGCCCGCGCCATTGACGCCAGCTCGCGCCGCGTTTCACCAGCAGCGCGCTCCATGCGCAACATCGCCACAGCAGCCGCCACCAATCCACTGAAGAGCGCAATGGCGCCGATGATATGCAAATAGAGAACGATTTCGGCCATTGGCATCGCAAGCAGGGCTGGCTAAAACAGAATAGGGAGCAGAAGTAGCACGACAGCAGCCAGTATACCGGCTGCAACATCATCTAGCATCACCCCGTCACCACCCTTGAGTTCCTCAAGCCGCGAGATCGGCCATGGCTTCAGGATGTCAAAGGCGCGGAACAGGACGAACAGTGCCACTAGCTCGGTTACATCTGGGGATGATGCAGTAGCAAGCCAAACAATGGCGGCACCTAGCAGGTAGCCTGCCACCTCATCCAGCACGAAACGCCCGGGGTCATCGCCCCACTCCTGTTCGGCCCATTCAGCCAAGCTGCGACCAGTTGGGTAGAGCAGGATAGCGATTGCTAGCAGCGCATAGCCACCCTGTGTTCCGCCATAAGCTATAATCACCCAGACCAGTACCAGCGCACCACTACTGCCGGCTGTGCCGGGAGCGAATGGTGAATGCCCTAGTCCAAGGCAAGTAGCAGCCAGCCCTCGCCAATCAGGCATGATGTTCCACTGACGACCTATATTTAAATTATGTTTCAGACGCATTTCGCCAGAAATGTACGAGTCGCTGCGCCACTGTAAGGTTTCCGAGCAGTGCCAGCATCGCCAGCGTTACCGTAGTCCAGATTGCGGGTTCACCTGCCAATTCTCCTGCTAGCATACCGAAGCCAAGCAGAATGATGCGCTCCGGTCGCTCGATGAGGCCCACTGCCTGCTGGCTCACGCCGAGCCGCTCGGCGGCCGCGCGTGAGTAAGAGGTTAGCAGCGCACCGATGAGCGCCGCCAGTGCCCACGCCTCGCCTGTTATCGCGGGTGCTTGTGGCAGTGGCACCAGCCAGCCGCCCAGCAGCAGCGCGCCGAAGATCAGACTGTCTGAGTAGCGGTCGGTCAGCGCATCAAGGAAGCCGCCGCGCACGCTTGTCTGGCCAGCAGCGCGCGCCACCAATCCATCTCCGCCATCAGCCAGCCCAGCCAGCAACATCAGTGCTACTCCAGGCAGAATGGCGACAGGCTTCCCATCGTGGTCCGATGCGTACAGCTGCCACGCTGCAGCAACGGTCAGCGCCAGTCCGAGGAAGGTGAGGTTGTTAGGGCGAATCCCTACACGACCCATAAAAACCCCAAGTGGGCGCAGCAGTTTGTTGCTGCGGCGCCTCAGCATGTCACTCAGCACGATAACCTTGCGCAAGAGTCACTTGTAGTTTTTCAGCCTTGTGCTACACCTACCGATACCGCTTTTAGTCCCACTCCCACCTTCGGGGTGACATGGTCGCCCGCGACATCCTGCGACAGCAGCTCCCCCATACTCTGGAGGGAACCAGTTACGAAGACCAGGGTGAACTCTACCGTGGCAAGGTGCGCGACAATTACATCAAGGAGGAGACGATTACAATGGTTACCACTGACCGCATCTCTGCCTTCGACCGTGTGTTGGGAACGGTTCCTTTCAAAGGGCAAGCACTGGTCGAGCTAGCTGACTGGTGGTTCGGGGAAACAGCCGATATAGTCGCCAACCATGTACTACGACGACCGCACCCCAATCTGTGGACGGTGCGACGCTGCGATCCTATTCAAGTCGAGATGGTCGTGCGAGGCTACCTAACAGGTGTAACATCTACATCAATCTGGACTGCATACGAGCAGGGCGACCGCGACTTCTGTGGTAATGAGTTACCGGACGGCATGCGCAAGCACGAGCAGCTCCCCGAGCCGATAATAACTCCTTCAACCAAGGCGGCGCAGGGCGACCATGATGAATCTGTTGCACCTGAGGAACTCTACCGCCGCGGTGTGATTGACCCGGGGTTATTCCGTGAACTCTCAAAGATTTCGATGCAACTCTACCACCGCGGTGTCAAGCGCGCGGCCGAGCAGGGGATGATTTTCGTAGACACCAAGTACGAATTTGGCATTTCCAAAGGCAAGATTATGCTGATGGACGAAGTAAACACGCCCGATTCCAGCCGTTACTGGCTGGCGGAGGATTACGAGGCACGTTTCGAAAAGGAGGAAGAGCCACGCAAGTTCGACAAGGAATACGTGCGAACCTGGCTCGCAAATCAGGGATTTACTGGCAAAGGAAAGCCGCCCACACTGACTGACGACATACGGGTGGAGGCAGCTTCCCGCTATATCGAGGTAGTCGAAACATTTACGGGGGAGGAAATGCCGTTGGAAGTAGGGCCGATTAATGACTCAATCTACCATGTACTCAACCCCTTCGCATAGTTCCCGGCGATATAGTTCAAACAGCACACCTCCTGTCTGAGAGGTTGATTTTATATTACCGCGCTAGCCGTCCCCCGCTTCCAATGGCGCAACGTAAGAAGGGGCAGCGCAAGCCTAAAACCGAAATACAGCGCTCAGAAGAGCAATTCCAGCGCTTCGTAGAGCGCCGCAATGAGTTCAATAACGAGTCGCGCATGTTACGCGACGAACGCGATGCACTGCATGAGCAGCGCCATAAGGTGATGGAACAGATTCTAGCGCTGCGCGAGGAAATGAAGTCCAACTCGCGCGCCAAGGGCCAGAGTATGCAGACCCGGGACCGGCTGCGTAACCAGGCTCACAAGCTAATTGCCGCCAAGAAGGCGAAGCGGAAGAACGGCCGGGGCTCGGGGGGGCTACGTGACACAGTTCAGGCACTAATGTCGGAAATCATGGCATCCGAGCGACGACTCGAGACAACCGAAATGTCAATTGCCCGGGAGCGCGACTTGCTTGATCGTATTTCCATCCTGCGTCGCAGCCTGAACGAGCAACAGGTGTCGTTGGAGGAGCAGGAACACCTGCATGCCGAGGTGGGCGAGCTCGACGAGTCAATCGACACTCACTTCAGTGAGGCGGACCAGCACCATCAGGAAGTGGTGCGATTGGCGAAGCTCAATTCAAAATTATACGACAAGATGACCGAAATGATGCAGGAGGCGTCGCATCTCTCTGGAGAGGCAGACAAGAAACATCAGGAATTTGTCGATATTCGCCAGCGAGCAGACCACCAGCACCAACGCGCGATGGAGATGCTTGATCACTTGCGACAGCACCGTAAGGTGACGCGCGAGGAGCAGCAGGCGCGCTGGAAACAGGTACGCGACCGCCATCAGGCCGTGAAGCAGGCGCTATACGATGACACGAAGCTCGCTGAGGCTGCCGATGATGCTATCAAGGAACTGATGGCCGGCGGCAAGATATCGCTCTGATGGACGCAATCGTTCTGGCGGGTGGCTTTGCGAGCCGCATGGGGGAGCTGGTAAGCGATACCCCTAAGCAGCTACTCATTGTCGCAGGCGAACCACTACTAGCGCACGTACTGCGCTCGCTCGAGGCCGTCGCTCCCAATCGTGTGATTCTCGCGGTTAACGCAGCCTTTGCTAGCCAGTTCGATGCCTTCATCACCAGCTACAACGGTCCGCTGCAAGTAGAGCTGACAGTCGAGCAGGCGCACAGCGAAGGCGAGAAGCCAGGCGCACTGGGCGCCCTATGGCAATTGGTAGAGGCACAGCATCTGACAGGACCGCTTTTCATCGCCGCCGGCGACAATCTTTTTGACTTTGATCTCAGCCGCTTAGTAGGGTTGTACGAGGCCACCGGCGACGACATCATTGCGCTCTACGACGTCCAGAATCGAGAGCTAGCGCAACTCTATGGCATCGCCACGCTGGAGGACGGCGTCATTGTCGATTTTGTCGAGAAACCGTCCGTACCACGTTCTACTCTGGCGGCGACTGCCTGTTGGCTGCTCTCCTCTAGTGGTGTCAGCGCTCTCGATGAGTTCCTCGATGACGGCGGACAGCGCGATGCATTAGGACATTTCTTGGCATGGCGCAGCAGCCGTGCAAGAGTGCGCGGCATTGCCTATGCCGGGACATGGTTTGACATCGGCGACCCCGAATCGTACGCAGCGGCATGTGCTCATTTCAGTTGAAGAGTCTTTTTTAGCGGGGAGGCGTCGCGCGGAGTGATGATACCGGCCAGTGAGGTACTCGCCATTGGGTCGTTGCTGCTACTCACGGCAGGCTACTGGCTCTCAAGTGGCCCCCATGCATTTGCAGGACGTAGGCTGCCGGTTACTGCTGGCCACCGGCTCTGCATGGTTGGATGGCTGGCGTTGGGTGGTTTCTGGTGGAGTGAGGTCGCATACTACGCGACACTTCCAGTTAACGATCCCGTCAACGCATTTTTTTGCGCTATGGCGCTGCCGTTCTTTGGCTACCTTGCATACCATCATTGGCTTACTATTTACTGGAAGCAGGAATACCCTGCGTTGCGCTGGCTAGTAGCGATGACCATAGTCGCCGGTGGAATATATTTCCTGGTTGAGCGAATCCCGCTACTGGCAGGATGGCTAATCCTAGTAGTGGCAGAGCAATCGGTTTGGCTGCTTGATATATTCGGCTATCCGACTGCGCTGGAAGCACTGGATTACGGTTCCGGCTCGCGTTGGTACCGTATTGGCTCAACGCATCAGGGCGTGAGCGTCCCCGTCGAGGCTGAGTGGCGCGACCCGATGTCATCCCCGGTCAGCATCGTACTGGCGTGCACTGCGTTGCAGTCGATGATAATCTTCGTTGGCGGCGTGCTCTGTACTAGCGCACCGCGTCAGCGCCGTCTTTACGCGTTCTTGGCGACTGTGCCCACTATTTATTTGCTCAATCTGATTCGGAACGCCGTAGTTATCTGGCTTACCTACCAGAATGTGTGGGGAGAGGATACATTCTACTACGCGCACGCTTGGATAGGGAAAGGTGGCAGCCTGATTGCGCTAGTTGCGCTGGCGTATATCGTGTTCCACTACCTGCCAGAGATGCAGGACGCCATTCTAGGGGTGATGGACCTGCCATGGCGTGAACCACCGTCGGGAAGGCGCACGCCTCCTTTCGCTGCTGGTACTCCGGGCTGGATTTATGCTGCCGCCGCACTGGGGCTGGCGCTGGTGCCGTTCGCCGCTGCCACGGGATTGCCGTCTGATATGCCATTACGTGGAGCTGGCTGGGCTGCGGCGACGCTGTTAGTGCTTGGTAGCGGGTTACTTTGGTTCCATCGCGACCCGCAACGGCTGATTGAGGATGATGTCGTCAGCCCCGCTGACGGGACGGTGCTTTCCGTTAACGAGCAGGGCGGGCGTGCACAACTCTCAATTTTCATGTCACCGCTGGACGTCCACGTCAACCGCGCGCCGCTGGATGGTCGTGTCGTGGCGCAGCACCGTTCTGGAGTTGGCTTCAACCCTGCTTATGGTGCTGATGCGGACGTCAACTTGCAGCTGCGTACTGAGCTCGAGACCGCTATCGGGTTAGTAGTGGTGATACAGGTTGCTGGCGCATTAGCCCGGCGTATCACTAGCTACCTCTCCGAAGGGCAGCAACTGGTGAAGGGCGAGCGTATTGGCATAATCCACCTCGGTTCGCGAGTTGATCTGGAATTACCGGGGAAGGCCAAGATGGTAGTCACGCCAGGACAGAAGCTGCAAGCAGGCCAGACCGTGGCGCGCCTGACGAGGCCGTAATGCTGCGCAAGCTCTTCCGACCCTTGCTTCAGATATCATATGGCGACCTGGCTACACTCGGCAACGCAGGGTGTGGCCTGCTAGCGATTACCTACTTCCTTGATGGGACGCGCAGCGCAATCTTGATTGGAATGCTACTGTTAGTGACCGGAGCGTTTCTTGACAGCATCGACGGAATGCTTGTGCGCCGCTACGGCTCGAGCCACCGCTTCGGACCACTGCTAGACTCAATGGCTGACATGGTTAGCTTCTGCCTCGCACCGACGGCACTCATCTATACACTCTGGTACGAGCTGTCGCGCGGTCCGGCGCTTTCACTCAGTGGTGACTGGGACGTGCCAAATATGCTGGCTTTGACAGGTGCGTTACTGGTTGGTTTGCTAGGAGTGTTGCGGTTGGCGCGCTTCACGTATGAGCGTGAGGAGCAGTTGCGCCATTTCTCAGGGATGCCAACACCAGCGATGATGGTCTTGGTGCTAATTGTTTGTCTACGTTTTTCCTGGCTCACCGGCAACACAGCGACATGGCCGCCAGCTCTGCTTGGACTGATGGCATTCGCTATGGTTACGACGTTACCACTTCTGAAGGCACGTGGGCAGATGCTGCTGCCTATTTTCGGAGCAGTGCTGTTGCTACAGCTCGCTATCCTAGCCGCGTGGCAGCGCTACGCTGTGTGGGAACTGTTGTGGACCGTGGCGACACTGTTCACCGCCATTTACATCATTGGCAGCCCGTTGTGGGTGCTGCGCAACGACCCCGACTGGCGTAGTGGCTAGCGCCGTGCCCAGCATTGCAACCGCAGCTTCGGCTCGTCGGGATGCGGCTCAACTGGCCCTGGTTCCCACTCCGGAGGAATCGGCGGAAACAGCACACTCCCCTCCATCGGTACCTCATCAGGCACCAATGTAAGGTCAATGAGGTCAGCGACACTTAGCGCTTCACGGTATAGCTGTGCACCACCGATGAAGAACATTTCACCATCTATAGCCGCCACTGCTTTAGCGAGCGACCTAAAGCACTCACACCCGTCGAGGTTGCGTGAAGTGAGTACTAGGTTACGCCGTCCCGGCAGCGGCCGTTTTGGCAGTGATTCCCAGGTGCGGCGCCCCATCACGATCGTGTGGCCCAATGTCAGTCGTTTGAATCGCCGCAGATCGCCCGGGTAGTGCCATGGAATTCCTCCATCACGGCCGATAACCATATCGGGCGAGATTGCCGCCAGAAGGGTTCCGCTCACACTGCGACCTTGAAGGCAATGGCAGGGTGTGGATCATAGTCATCAATCCGGAATGCAGCTAGAATTGACTCAAGGTCGGCGTCGCATAGTGCTAGCACGTCATCGAACGTTGCAAGCGCCGGGTTGATTGTGAGTTGCGGTCGCGGTCGCGGTTCACGCAGCAGCTGCTCTTGCAGTCCCGGAACGTGGTCGTATTCGGCCATCGAACCGTCTGGCTTGGCAGTGTAAATGTGCGCATCGACTAGCGAGTGACCGAAGATGCCGGGCTGAATTCCCACTAAATGAGCGAAAAGGTGGAGCAGGAATGCATAGCCGGCAATATTGTACGGCACCCCTAGCGCAACATCACAGCTACGTTGCGTGAGGTGCAGGCAGAGCCTAGGCTCACCTGTTTCAGTGTACTGGACGTTGAAAATGAACATGAGGTGGCAGGGTGGCAGTGCGCTACTCTGCGCGTTACCAGGTGCCCAAGCTGAGATGACCATGCGCCGGCTGTCAGGACTTTCACGCAATGTCTGCAGCACGTAGCGCACTTGGTCGTTGAAGCTAGCATGGTCACCGTCGTGGACCGGAAAGTTGCGCCAGAAATTCCCGTAGGCGCTCGGCACGTAGCCTGCGTCATCGGCCCACGGATCCCAGATTTTACATCCGTGCTTTTGCATTAGCCCGATATGCAGGTCGCCCGAGAGGAACCAGAGATTCTCGACAACAATGTTCTTCCACGATATTTTTTTGGTTGTCAGTAGCGGAAAACCACTTTCCATATCGACAGAGTAGTTGATATTGAATGCTGAAACGGTATCGACGCCAGTACGGTTTGCCTTGCGTGTTCCTCGGTTGAGGACTTCCTTTACCAGCTCCAGATACTGCCTCACGCCCCCCCATATCATAGCGGAATTAAGGAATTGGGCGTGAAATTCGAAACCAATATATAATAATCGATGTAAGGGGGCTCATGCCCTTCCGCATTGTTGACCATGAGAGTGGCGAAATTATGCTAGAATCGCCGCACGTTTCCGACCTTATTGAGTACATCGACAAGCGCGCGGAGAACTACGAAGTCAAGGAACTTACGATTTCCTAGCGACGTAACCGGAACGCGAAGTAGGCAATCATTAGCAGCAGCACGACAGCAGCTCCTAGTATCCAAGGCGTCTCCTCACTCTCTTCGACTGGTGTGTAGACGGCCAGCGTCAGCAGTTGTTCATTGTTTGTCTCATCTTGCTCCTCGAACAGCGACTCGGGGTCGATCATAACTCGAATTACGGTGTTTCCCTCATCAGCCGTCCAGGTGGTCTCGACTAGCCACTCGCTTTCACCGTCGAACTCGGCACTAGTCATCTCGATGATTTCGTCACCCGCGTAAAATGTCACCTGCGGAAAGTGAGTCCCGGAATTATGGATGGTGTTTTGCACTGTCGCGCGCAGCGTTACCTCGCTCCCCGTAACGATAGACTCAAAGGGTGACCAAGTCACCTCGCTAATTGTGAAATCAGGGGCCGGTCGCTGCTGTGGCATAACCTGTAGCTCGTAGTTGTAGGTAAGCGGGTCTTGCTCGCCACTGCCAGTCCAGGTGAAGCTAACCTGCCACCAGGTGAATGCACCAGGCACGACTCCGTCGTCGGGAATCACGGTCAACATCGTTTGCACGGTCTCGCCCTGTGCAACGGTTACCTGTCCTCCCGAGCCGAAGTTAGCGGTCCAGTTGGCTGGCGCGTCCGAGACCGAGGCGCTGAAGGTAGTAGTGCGGTAGCCGCTGCCAGTCAAGTTGAACACGAAGTCAATCGATTGCCCCAGTGTGCCCGTGGCCATTTGCTGGTCAAGTACGATGTCGACCCCTCGGAGCAGCTGCCGCTCCAGCTCGATAGTCGACACCTCGCCGTCGCGTTCCAGCGTCAGTGTTTCATCGCGGTCCAGAACGTAAATCCAGTCGGGGCTAGACTCCAGCTCGGTCCATTCAGCCTCCAAATGATACTCGCCTGCCGGTAGCAGTAGCTCGAGAGTGCCGTCGCTGGCCTGCAGCTCGAGTGGCGTTGGGCCGCCACTGACTGTCACAGTCCGGTCCGGTAGTGGACTCCCGTCGTCGCCACGCAGGAAGGTGGGCGCATAGTGGACTCCACGCTGTAGCGAGAAATCTTGATCAAGAGAGCCTTCAAGTTCTAGGGTTTCAAGCAGTACGTAGCTAGCGTCCGTGCTGGAGCGGGTCCAGAGCAAGTAATTTCCAGGCACCAGCCAGGTAGTGAAGTCACCGTTAGCGTTGGTCTGCAGACTAGCAATGATCGTCGCACCTGCCATATCATGAAACTCGACCTGTGCATCGGGGAGCAGCTCGTTTACATCGGTTTTGCCGTCAAAGTCGCGGTCGTAGAACACACGACCCTGCACCTGTACTTCCCAGCTAGCAGTGTAGTCGAAGTATTGGTGTCCTTGTCCGGGGCGCAGGTTCAGACTGCGATCTAAGCTGAATCGGTCGCCACCTCCACCGGGCTGTGCGTCGACAAGCAAGTCGTAGCGTGCTGGGATTAGCTCTGGCAGCGTCAAGCTGCCGTTCTCGTCAGTGGTCCAGGTTTGGCTATACCCCTCGCGGCTGAGTGTTAGATTAATGCCTGCTGCTAGCGGCAGCTTGCTCCCGCTTGCGTTGCGGTAGCTCAGGTTTAGCGTCAGAGGGACCGGCTCAGGCACAAGTTCTATTGTCATGAAGGTTGCACCATCGATTTCGATTGCCTGCGAGTAGGGCAGGAAGCCTTCTGGTTCAGCATCAAGCAGATATTCGCCGGGCGGCAGATCGCGCGGATCGAAGTCCCCACCTTCCACGTCGATAAACAGGGTGCCACCGGGTGAGCTGAGTTGTAGGGTTACTGGCTCCTCGACTACTTGGCCAGTTGGCCCCGATAGCAGCGCGCCGTGCAGGTAGTGACCCTGCGTCAACCCCAACTCCAACTCCACCGGCGTATCCAGCTGAAGTGTCGATAACCAACTCCAGTGGTTGCTGTTCGAAAAATCATTGAATTGTACCCACCATTCGCCCGGAGGGACCCATCCATTGAAGCCGTCAATGCGAGTCGCCTCAAGCGTGATAATGCGTTCCGAGTCCTCGGTATCTGTGAAATGCAGCTGTCCTCCTTGTGACACGGCTCCGCCAATGGCGTGGCCTGCAACATGTAGCGCTAGCTCCGTCTCGACAACTCCGAGTGCAACTGGCGGCGAAGCCAGTTCTAGTTCTAGCAGCCCCTCTGCTAGATAGCGTACGCCGTCGACTTCGCGGCTGAATCTATAGAGATACTGGTCGGGTGGTAGTTGCACCGCAAAATTGCCATATGCGTCGGTGCTGAAATTTAAATAGTAATATTCGGGCTGACTAAGGGGGATAAAGCTAATCTGGAATTCACCTACGGGCGCACCGGAGTAGAGCAGTTGCCCACTCACTTCGACCGGGTCGCGCTCTATTTCCAGCACAACTTCCTGTATTGCGTAGTGCTGGAAGCGTTCCCCATCGATCAGGTGGTAGCCGTTTTTCTCAAGCGTCGGGCGGTAGCTGCCTGACGGCAAAATCAGAGCGCCGCCCGCTTCGGTTACCCAGGTAGAGAGACTACCTCCGTCGCCTTCCAGCTGTAGCAACCCATCAGCTGGCAGGTCCTGTCCTAGGTGCTGTTCATATAGCCGCACCATCAAGTCTTGTGCCGGGAGCAACGGCAAGTCGGCAGTCGTGCTGCCGTATTCCACCTGTATTACCCGCAACACTGCCATCGCGCCCCTCTCGTCCATTTTCAGTGCGTGGGCAGTGAAGTCTCCCTGTGGCAGAATCGCTTCGTAATCACCTAAAGAATTGGTTGGAACCTCAATCTTCCCGTAGGGCGAGTCGAAGTGCACCGAGATGCCACCAGCTATCTTTTCGTCTAGGTCGTGATCGTGAAGTCCGTTACCGTTCAAATCTATGAATAGCGTGCCACTGACACGACTCCCTGCCACTAGCCTCGCGTCCAGTGGCCCGCTATAGCTTTCACTATCTACTCGGTCCAGATAGACTGTAACAGCGTCGCCATGCTCCTGTAAGGTGTACAAATCGTATAGGCCGTGCGGTAGAACTGTGGTGAAATAGCCACTGGCGGTGCTGAAAACCTCGGCAGTGCGCTGTCCACTCACTTCCTTGATGGAAATTTGTTCATCAAAGATTGGTTGACCGCCGCTGGTGAGTACCCCTTCCAGTCGGAAGCCGCCCACTAGACTCAGGTTCTGACTCACAAAATCTCCTGCTTCCAGCTCGAGTGGCAGGGTATTGTTACCCCACTCGCTGTGCAGGTCGTCAGCTAGCAGCTGTAGTGTATAACTGCCCGGAAGTAGTTCACCGAAGTCGAACATTCCACTAGTGGTCTGTTCCATCAGTGTTCCGTTGGTGTGGTCGTGAAGGATTAGCCCTACCGGGCGCGCTGTCAGTTCCGGCGAGAAGTCTAGTCGTCCCGACACCAGTGCCGGTGCGAACCTGCCGTCGGCCGTTACTGCCTGTCCTGCACGCAGCGCAGCACCGCCCTCGTAGCTCGCCAGCTCGAGCGTGTGACCGCGGTAGTCGGCAGTGATTACGTATTCACTCGGGGCCAGACCTTCCAGCACGTAGTTACCGTCACCATCGCTAAGCGCACTGAATTCACGGTCTGTAGATTCTTGCCGGGCAGTAACGCTGACGCCAGTGAGTGGCTGCTCTCCATCGGTTTTGTCCCAAAAGAGTCGACCGCTGACGCTGGCCGGTTCGACCTCCAAGTCTAACTCAATTTGCCAATCCGTCTGGCGGGTAGCCTGAGCCTCCGAGATTAGCAGCGACTCGCGGATGGTAAGCAAGTTGTTGGATGTGAGGAAGAGTTTTTCCTGGTCGCTCTCCCAGCCTCCGAGTGAGACCGCCAGCGAGTGGTTACCGGCAGTCGCCAGCAGGCTGTAGCGACCATAGTCGTCGGTGGTGGTGGTCGCGTGCGGGGTGCGGAGCTCATCGACTAGCGTCAGGTTGGCGTACGGTACTGGCGCCCCGTCGGGGGTACGTACAACACCAGATATTTCAGCGCCGTCGTAGTATTTCAGGATGCGCAGTCCGCTATTGAACTCGACCAACCGGAAATGGGTTAGGTTCCAGGCCGGGATAGGGGGCAGGTTACGATCGCTACCCAGCGCACCGGAGATACCGGGAATCCCATCTTCGATTGGTCGTCCTAGGTCAGGACCAGACCAGCCGATGAAGGCACGGTAGAACATAGAGTTCAGGAAGCGTTCTTTGTAGGTCAGTTCCTGTGCGGTAACGGTCAGGGTGGGGTCCTGCTTCAGCATCTCTGTAGCGTCGGTGAAGCCGAGTGTTTCGCCGTTAGAGAGAACAGCTTGCACCTCGACGAAATCTCCAATTTCGTAATCGGCGAGTGTTACCGGCGCGTAGAGGATACCGGTATTATCGGCCGAGTAGGGCATAAGGCGCGTGTCGGCGGCGAAGTAGCGAATGGAGTGCCCAGTCACTTGTTCGATGCCGTAGATGGCGTCAGCCAATACATCGGTCGGCTGTGACATCAAGATGGGTCGTCCGGCGCGGATGGCGGCGTTACGTCGGTTAAGCTCCGGGTCATCGTCAGGGATATAGTCGCTCGCGTTGGCGATGATATGCTCCAGTTGCGTCACTTGATCCTCGCTGTAGTGCTGTAGCAGTACCTCGCGTACTGGAGGTGAGAAACGCTGGTCACCCTTGCGGTCCACCTCTGGTTCAATGAGGCGGTAGAGTATCAGCGCCATGGCCTCCTGTTCTGATTGGGCAGCGATGAAGTTGCCCGCCATCTGGTAGCCGTACTGGAAATTGTCTGCCACGGTCGGGTGCTCTCCGATGTCGATGGCCCAAAAGCCGTAATCCCACCAAGAAATGAACCCAGGTCGCTGCTGGGGCGGCAGGTGAGTGTCCTGCTCCGCCAGCCACTCTAGCCCCTCAATCCAGTAGTCGGCCGGGAAAGACGGGCCACTGAGCCCCAGATACCACAACTCGCTGCTATCAGTGCGATTATACATCCCAACTACGCCGTCAGGATAGAGAGTGGTATTGGCGCGCTCGGCGTACTGATACTCATCCGGTCGCAGCAGCGAGTAGCGCAGAAAATCGTAGACTGCAGTATCATGATCTTTCTTGGATTCGTAGGGGATACCGGCGTCGTAGCCCTGAAAGCCATTTGGAAGCAACAGCAGTCCTACAACTACGAACGCGATTGCCGGTCGTTTAATCTCGAACGCGCGTCGCAGTCCGCTTAGGCGGTCACGTAAACGGTACTGGTCTTCGCCTGCCGCCATGACGCCGAGGAGCAGCACCAGTGCCAGCAGTAGAATACCAATCAGAAAGCCTTCCAGCAGCCCGACCACGAAAATAGACAGAACTCCTGTCAACAGCGAGCCAAGCGCTAGGAAGAAAACGGTCGGCCCATAGCGACCCCAGTAGTGCCGCCATGCCTGCAGCACCGCACCGAAGTCGGCACGCTCGATGAGCTGCCAGGTGACCCAGCCCGAGAGCAATGCCATCACTGGCGTAGCGTTGAAGATGAAGCGGATGGCGGACTGCGCCATGTAGAGTGCAACCGCCGACCATGTCAGGATGAAGAGGTAGTCCTTCTTCCAGGTGCGACCGCCGGAAAGCTGCCATGCCATCCAAGCCAGTCCAAAGAAGCCGAACCAGACAGAGATTGGCCCAAAGGAAAAGACAAAATTGGCGAAGGTGGGTGGCTGCGCCTCAGCAATAGTGTCGAATAGCTTGGTACGGACGAAGTAGCCCTGCCCGCTGAAGAGCAGAAATCCTAGTTCGGTGAAGACATAGGTGAGCAGCAGGTAACCGATGGTAGCGACTGTGGCAGTGCCACCTAGCACCAGCAGCCACGGCAGGTCCCGTGTTGGCACCAGCAGTGCCGATGCGCCGATAAAGGCGAGCAGGACGTAGGCAGGTGCGTCCCACCAGGTTTCGATGAACCCCATATGGTGGTAGTAGGGAAATGAGATCAGGAGTGGCAGCGAAAGTGCGACAATACCGAGCATCGCAGTGGTCAGGCTGTCGACTCTTCGAAACTGGTTGACGACCATTTGCAGTACTAGATAGGTGGCGATGATGACCATCAGGTAGGGAAATCCCTTCCAACTTAGCGCAATCAGCGCCAAAGTCATGCCCGTAAGTCCAGCGTAGCCGAGCGCCAGCCGCTCGGAGTGCAGGAAGTTTGCGAAGCCACTGCGGACACTCTCGACAGAGCGCCAGTCTGCAATCCAGCGGGCATCGCCCCCTTCAGTGAGCGCTCGCATGAAGAAAAAGAAGGCGCAGGTTCCAAAGAACGCGATGTAGGAGTCGTGATCAGCCAGCGAGAGGGTCGAGTGCGAAATATGCCCTGAGTTGGCTGCAATGAAGAGCGCTGCTAGTAGTCCCGCTTGCCGGCCGAACTGTGCACGACCGATAGCGTAAATGGGAAAGACAATGAGTGCACCGTAGATTGCGGGCAGCACCTCCATCGCCCACCAGGTCGACTCCTCAACGTCACCGAAGAAGGGCGCCAGCGCTAGCCCCGCAATGGCAATGGACCAGTCGAAGAGCGGCGGCCGGTTGTTGTTCGCCCCATAGGGGTAGTTGAGCATATCATCGTGGACTAGGTGCTCGCCAGTCGCGCTGACATGGTCAACCACCCACTTGTGGTAGTATGGGTCGCTGCCTCCAGTTAGCTGGAAGCCGTCGGCGGTCGCTGGCTCAAGTGTCCAGGCAGTCCGCAGCGTGAGTGCGAGCAGGAAAATACCGAGTAGCGATAGTACACTGGGCCAGTGGAGCGGTTCGACCGGTTCACGCGTTCGGACTGGCGTAGCAGTCGGTGTGACGGCGGCAGCTGCGCTGGGATGTAGTAGCGGGCGACTGCGTGCGCTCTCACGGCGCCTACGCGTGCGACGAGCCATGTTGAGTCCTGCGCCGGCTGCCCGAGGCGGCCGGAAGGGGCGCCACTCGCTGGTTTATATAAGCGCTAGCTCGAACGCGCCTTACGCGCGAAGGGTCAGTGTGCGGTCAGCAGCTGGCCAGAACACTCGCCGAAACCGATGCGGTAGCCGTCGCCTTGACACCAGCCGGTCAGCGTAACGGTATCTCCGTCCTGCACCGAGCTGCGTTGCTCGCCCGAATCGAGGCTCAGTGGTTCCTCTCCACGCCACGCAAGTTCGAGTAGTGAACCCCGACTGCCATTAGTTTGCCCTGAAATAGTGCCGGAAGCGAGCAGGTCACCAGTACGCAGATTGCAGCCGCCGACAGTATGGTGCGCTAGTTGCTGCGCCATTGACCAGTAAAGATAACGGAAATTGCTCTCACAGATTCGCGTTGCTGTTGCCCCGTCAGGCGTCAGCCACACTTCCAGGGCAATATCGAACGCACCGTCGTTGCACTGAAGATAGGCCAGCGGTCGTGGCTCTTGCTCAGGGCCGCGACAGCGGAATGGCTCCAGTGCATCTAGCGTCACGACCCAAGGCGAGACGGTTGTCGCAAAGTTCTTCGCTAGGAAGGGGCCGAGCGGTTGGTATTCCCACTTCTGGATGTCGCGCGCTGACCAGTCATTGACCAGTACCATCCCGAAGATGTGCTCCTCTGCTTCGCCGACGGGAACAGGTTTGCCGAGCACGTTGCCAGGACCGACAAAGAACCCCATCTCCAGCTCGAAGTCGACCATGTTACTGGTACCAAACACGGGAGGTTGTTTATCATCGGGACGCGTTTGCCCTTGCGGTCGTCGCACTGGGGCGCCGCTGACGACAATTGAGGAAGAGCGGCCGTGGTAGCCAACAGGGAGGTGCAGCCAGTTTGGCAGCAGTGCGTTATCGGCGCCACGGAATAGAGTCCCGACGTTAGTAGCGTGCTCACGAGATGAGTAAAAGTCGGTGTAGTCACCGACATCTACTGGCAGTTGTAGCTCTATTTCGTTGGCAGGCTGCAGCGCTCGTCCGCACAGTTCAGTATTATCGCGTAGCTCGTCGCAATCGTCGCGCAGTAACTGGCTCAGCGCCTGCCGGGTTGCCGACCACGCTTCTCGGCCGAGCGCCATGAAAGCGTTCAGCGTCGGTTCATGAAATACTTCGGTGCCGGCGACTGGTGTGTCATCGAAAGCTCCGACCTCGTCTAGCGCTGCTAGGTCGATAACGAACTCCCCAATGGCAGAACAGACGTGCAGATCGCCCCCGGCAGGGGAGCGGCAAATTCCGAATGGCAAGTTCTGGATTGGAAAGTGTGAATTCGTCTCAACTTCAATCCATGACCGCAACGCTGGGTTGTTAGCTTCGCTAGCCATCAGAGCCACCCCATATTGCGCAGGTCAGCTACCGGCTCGGCAAAAGAGCAACTCCCTTGTCCAAGCAGCGCGTTTTCACGTAGCCGCGCCGCATCCTCGCTACGGACCAGCCGGCCACGCCACTCGACTCCGACGCCAGTCAGTGCGAACGCGTCGGGTGACTGGTCGGCGATGATGCCAGCCAGCTCCTGCCATCCGAAGTTTGTTGTGTGTGCTAGCATTCCACCGACATATAGATTCAGGAAACCATGCATTTCGGTCTGGATGTCATCGCTGAAATGCCGTACTGGATGGTGCAGTCCGGCGGTAAACTTGGCCGGCACACCGGCGTCACGTGCGGCGACGATGAAGCGCGCTACCTGTTCGGGCGCCGGAACGGTGTCGGCAGTCACGCCACCGCAGCGCAGCTTCGCTCCCGCGCCAGCCGCGGCGAGCGCCGCCATGGTCGACTCGAGACAGCCATCGACAGCGAATTCGTGCGATTGCTTCAGTCCAGCTTCGCGCAATTGGTTGGCCACATTGGCAATGAATGTGTTGGTGACTGGCAGAGGCGGCAGTCGCGCCTCAAAGCTATCGATGCTGATAGTTGTGTTTTGAGCGGCGCGGAAGGTTTTGATAGCAGTTAAGTCTTGGTTAAGATTTTTTAAATACTCGTCTTCGGAGCGACCGCCTTTGCCCAATGCAACGATACGCAACGGTTTCGAAAAGATAACAAGATGCGGTTCTAGCTCTTCCAGTCGCTGTGCAGGAATGATAAAGCGCCCCAGCATCCATGCTTCCTCCTCACCAAGGTGCGCGGCGTATTCACACACTGCTTTTTCTAGCGGCAATTGCGCGGGCGGGAATAGCCCGGCGTAATCTACTATTTTGCTTAGTAGCGCACGTTCAGGACGCATCGGCGCTGACTTCAGACAGGCGGTATTAGGCTTTCAGGTGTTCAACCTTGAAGAGTTAATGCCCGTTATCTTTTACCCAGTCTCCGTTTTGCAAGGTGAAAACAATAAATGGACGAATTAATCCCGAATCTGTATTTTTTGGCTTTAGCCTTCTGCATAGTTGCTTTCCTATATTCATCCGTGGGACTTGGCGGTGGCTCATCCTACACGGCGCTGATGGCAATTATTGGAGTGCATTACCTGTTAATTCCAACTATTTCACTAATTCTGAATCTGATTGTAACGAGCATTGCCTCAATTAATTTTCTGCGTGGCGGCCACGGCCGAATCAGGTTACTGTCCCCATTTCTAATAACTTCCATACCGATGGCATATGTTGGGGGCTCACTGCATTTTCAGAAAGATATCTTTTTTCTCTTGCTTATGGCAACGCTGGTCCTCGTCGCGCTCCGCGTTTACGTGTGGGACAGACCGGAATTACGCTTAAATCTCACTTCTTCGGGAAAATTAGCTGTATCGCTTCTGATTGGTGGCATCCTCGGCTTTGTTGCTGGTGCCGTGGGAATCGGCGGCGGAATCTATCTGGTACCTTTGATTATTATCCTGGGACTGGGAACCGAGAAGGAGGCTGCCGCTACAGGGGCAATATTCATCTGGCTGAATTCCTGTGCCGGACTCGCTGCCCGGGTAGGAAATTTCCCGGATCCTGTCACAATTCTCCCCTTGGCACTGGCGGTCCTTGTCGGCGGCGCCGCAGGCTCCTCTCTAGGTGCGAACAAGTACGAACCGCGCACAATGCAGAAATTTCTTGGAGGTGTAATCCTTATCGCGATTGCCATCTTGTTCGGTAAAATGGTATTATGACATCATTCAACGACATCGGGGGCCAGTTCCCGGACTTCCGCGGACGTTAGAATTCCCGGCTTGCAGACTAGGTCGTCCGCCATGTGACTTGCGTTTGAGGTCCCTGTCAGTGGCAGGATGCCTAGATCCATTGCCAGACAGAAGATAATTTGGGCCGCGGAAAGGTTGTGAACGTTCCCAATCTCGGCAACACGGCGGCTGTGCCATATTTCCTGGTTGGCAGTCAGCAGGCTGAACCCCTGATAGGTGATGCCATGATTTTGACAGACTTGTCTTACCTGTAAGTCCCAGCCTCTTACAGCGAAGCAACGATTCTGGACGAATTGTGGCTTAACGTTGGCACGGCTGAGCAGCAATTCCAGCTGCGTGTAGTCGACATTGCTTACTCCCACCGCTCGCACCTTGCCATCAGCGTGCAGCGCCTCTATCGCTGACCATGCTTCCCAGTCCTGTTCCGCCAGCCCTGGCCTCTGGCTGGGTCCGTGCAGCAGGTACGAATCTAGGTAGTCGGTGTGCAGGTGCTCGAACGAGCTGGCACAGGACTGCCGCACTTGTTCACTAACGGGTGCCCTCGGGTCGTAAGGCAGGCGCTGGTCCTGCCCCGGTCGGTGGGTGAACTTGGTTTGCAGGAACAGTTCCTCGCGGGTGACTGTGCCGGCCGCAATCTCTCGCGCAATCGCCTCGCCCGCCGCCGCTTCGAAGTAGTGCCTGCGTTGGTTGGCAGTATCAATACCACGAAATCCTTGCTTGAGCGCCAGTTCAACTAGTCCAGCAGTGTGCTGCTCTTTCCAGGCGGTACCGTAGATGAAGGCAGGCGGCATTGGAACCTAGTGGCCGTGGCCGGGGCCTAGCAGGGCGATTAACAGCACCAGCAGCATCCCGAGCACGACGAAACCGGTAGGTGATTCATCATTGTGTTCGTGGCTGTGCACTTCGGGCAAGACATCAACAGTCGCAACATAGAGGAAGGTACCAGCTGAGAAGAGCAGTGCCAGCCCGACATTCACGTCACTAGCCAGCGCACTGTCGCGCAAAGTATAGAACGCAAGGATGGCTGCAATCGGCGACGTAAGTGCAAAGAGCAACAGATAGAGTTGCGACCGTGTTTTTTCGGTCTTGTTGTGTGCCAGAAATGAAGAGAGGCCGAAAGCGGTTGGCCCCTTGTGGAGCATAATAGCAGCAAAAACAATCAGTCCAATCTCGGTGCCGCTGGTGACCGAAGCGCCAAGTGCTAATCCATCCACGGCCGAATGGATTACAAGTCCGATTGTGGCAGACAGACTCAGTAATTCCCGATCTGCCTCATGGTGGACCGCATGTGGAAGTCCGAAGAACTCGAACAGTAGCATTAGTGTGAAGCCTGCTAGGATAGTGCCGCCAAGCAGAAGTGGCTCCAGGCCCTCCTCATGCTCTAGCCCCTCCTCATGTTCACCCAAGGTAATTTCCAGCCCTTCAGGAATTATAATCAGGAAGGCGGAACCGATTAGCACTCCCGCACTAATTGCCATGAACTGCTCCAGACGTTTGTGGGAAAAATGCAGGCCGAGTGGTACGTAACCAAACGCCAATGCCCCCACGAACATGATTGCCGAGAGGAGCAAAATAACGGCTTGTTCGTCGTCCATCTATAGGTCTCTAGGTGCCCAGCGCGTCCTCGAAGCCCTCTCCGCTCTCAAGCCAGGAACGACTATAGTCGCCGTCCTCGATATCGAGAGCTTGTTTGGCAACTTTGAGTGGGTAGTAGGTATCGACCATCACCGCCAGCTCGTCTGTTGCTTCAGCGCCGATGCTCGCCTCGTAGCGGCCGGGGTGAGGTCCATGAGTTATACCGTCGGGATGGAGTGTAATCGAGCCGTATTCGATGCCCTTGCGCGACATGAACTCTGACTTAGCGTAGTAGATGACTTCGTCAGACATGATGTTGGCGTGGTTATACGGTGCAGGCACAGCGTCCTCGCCGAAATCGTACGGCCGTGGGCAGAAGCTGCAGATTACGAAATTATCGCCTTCGAAGGTTTGGTGGACTGGCGGCGGCTCGTGATAGCGGCCAACAATCGGCTCGAAGTCGTGGATACTGAAAGCATACGGGTAGTAGTAGCCGTCCCAACCGACGACGTCGCAGGGGTGGTGGTTTAGCGTGACTTCGGTAAGCAGGTCGTGCTGTTTGACAATGATGACGGACGGCTCCTGTTTATCAACGGTCTGCAGGTTTTCCGGCACGCGCCAGTCACGCTCGCTGAAGGGGGAGCGCTCGATTAGCTGACCGTATTCGTTCCTGTAGCGCTTTGGCGTGCGCACCTCACCCTTTGATTCGGTGATGAAGAATCGTTGCTTGTCCTTGCCGAGGCGGTAGCGATGCAGGATGCCACGTGGAATAACGAGGTAGTCACCTTGAGTATAGGCCAATTCCCCGAAGGCCGTCTCGAGCGTGCCACTCCCGTCGCTGACATAGACGATTTCGTCGCCCTGGGCGTTGCGGTAGTAGAAATCGTCTTCCTTATCGGGGAACGCCATCCAGAGCACGACGTCGTTGTTGAATAGCATCGGCACCCTATCCATAGTGGGGCTGCCGCCGCGCGACAGTTTATCAGTGAAGAAGTGGCGCATGCGTAGTTGCCGGTCTGGATCCTCTTCCAGCTTGACTTCGCGCAGCAGCTTGGTCCCAACTACTGCCGTGGGACGGTGAAGGTGGTAGAGCAGCGAGGAGGGTCCGTCGAACCCCTTGTTGCCCTTGAGCTCTTCATAGTAGACACCGCCATCAGGCTTGCGCAGTGCCATGTGTCGTTTCTTCGGCAGTTCACCCAGCCAGTGGTAGCGGTGCATCAGAGGTTTCCCCGCTCGGCCTGATGCCGTTCAATCGCCTCGAACAGCGCCTTGAAGTTGCCTTGGCCGAAGCCACGCGAGCCCTTGCGCTGAATAATCTCGTAGAAGAGGGTTGGCCGGTCCTCGACCGGCTTAGTGAAGAGTTGCAGCAGGTAGCCTTCGTCATCCCTGTCAACAAGTATGCGCAGCTTGCGAATGGCTTCCATGTCCTCATCAATCACGCCGACCCGTTCCTGTAGGTCATCGTAATAGGTGTCAGGCACTTCCAGAAACTCGACACCATTGGCGCGCAGGTTGGTGATAGCCTTGATGATATCATCGGTCAGTAGCGCGACGTGCTGCACGCCTGCCCCGTCGTAGAAATCGAGGTATTCCTCAATCTGTGACTTCCGTCGCCCTTCGGCAGGTTCGTTGAGAGGGAACTTGATGCGCCCGTTATCTGATTCCATTACCTTGGACATCAGTGCGCTGTATTCGGTCGAGATATCCTTGTCGCTAAAGTGCTGTAGCTGGCTGAAGCCGAGGACGTTGGCGTAGAAACCGGCCCACACATCCATCTTTCCCAGCTCGACGTTGCCGACGATATGGTCCACGAAACGCAGCCCCACAGAATCGCCCGCAACCGGTGCAGCGTGGTAGCCTGGCAGGAAGGGACCGTCGTAGTCATCGTGTGAGATGAACGAGTGTAGCGTGTCACCGTAAGTGTGTATAGCGGCATGCCGCACCGAACCGTTTGCATCGTTGAGCGTCTGCGGTTTGCTAGCTACTTTCGCACCACGTTCAACCGCAGCAGTGAAGCAAGCATCGGCGTCATCAACGTGAAACGCAATGTCGTGTACGCCATCCCCGTGTTGCATAAGGTGTGAAGACATACCGTTGTCACCGCTGAGTGGGGTGGAGAGTACTAGCCTCACACGCCCCTGCTCTAGCACATAGCTGGCGCGGTCGCGCATACCGGTCTCCAGGCCAGCGTAGGCGATTTGTGAGAAACCGAACGCCTGGCGATAGTAGTAGGCGGCCTGCTTGGCGTTGCCGACCCACAGCTCGACGTGGTGGATGGCTTTCAGCGGAATCGGGTCTTTGCTCATCGGGTTTGTGTCAGGCCTCAAGGGGTCCTTAATATTAGTTATGAGTGCGATGAATGCAATTATTAAGCAGAGAGCCGGTAATCCAGTTCCCACGCCACTACGTAGCTAAACTCGAAATCCTCTGACTCCAGTTCGATGGCCCAGTCACCTACCTCGCCCGGGGCGGTCCAGTCCAGCACTTGCGTACTACCGGAGCCGACGGTGATGGATTGCTGCTGTATCTCCCCCTCGGGAGAAGAGAACGTGATGGTAACGCTGCTTGATAAAATCAGGTTGTCGCCGGTGATGGAAATCTCGACCCGTACCTCGTCATTGTAGGGGTTGGTGGTGATGGCCTCGGTGGCGCTGTCAAGCGCGTCCACATCGTCGTTCCTCTCGGAGCGCTGGTCGATGACTATTGGCTGATAGGCACGACTCTGCCTACCATCTGCGTCCTTCGCGGTCAGCACGACGTAATAGGCTTTGCCGGTATCCCATGCGTGGCTTGTCTGCTCGCCATTGGCGGTGGTTCCGTCGCCGAAATCCCATTCCCATTCGACGAATCCACCGACCGAGCTCGACGCGTCGAACTCGAAACTGTCGCCATTCCACCCTTCCTCTGCGCTAGAGTCAAACCGTGCCTGCAGGAATACTACATCGGTCCCAATCACCCGCGGGCCGACCAGCTGCCACACGACCAGTGCGACTACCAGAATTGCGAGCGCCGAGACGAGACGGTCGGTGATTTCCTCCTTGCGTTCGGCCGAGAGTGCCGGCCGCTTCAGCCGGTCGAGTAGCGCCGCGACCGAGTCGCCGAAGATGAAACCGCCGTCGAGTGGCACGGCGGGAAGCGCGTTGGTCATGCCGACCATCAGGTTCAGCCAAAAAATCCAGTAGAACAGGTTGGCCGTCATCCAGAACAGGCCGTCCGGCAGGACTCCGGGCAGTCCACTCGGCTCGAAGAGTGCAGTGAAGTGTTCGGGGAACGGCTGCAGCTTCAGGAATGGTAGCGTGATGTAGCGCAATAGGCTCCAGCCGTCCTGCGCAGGATGCGCCAGTCCTTCAGTGACGGCTGCCTGATCGGTCACGCCGACGCCGAGGAACCCCTTGCCCGACATCCACGGCTCGTAGTAATCTGGGTAATACTGCAGGTAGTAGCTGCCCTTGTCATCTAGGGTGACATCGAAACTGCGTGGCTGTCCCTTGTCAAGCGCCTGTACAGTGACGTTCTGTCCCGCCCAGGTCTTGTTCAGCTCTTCCCCGAAGTCAGTGGCACTCTCGATGGGGGTACCATTGACCGAGGTAAGCAGCATCCATGGCTCGATGCCTGCTTCTCCGGCAGCATAGTCTCCCATGACAGAGGCAGTTAGCGCGCCATCGTGAGCTGGTTCGAGCGCCGCGACCATGCCCCACGAGAAGAGCAGCGCGAACAGGAACGCTAGCGTGATATTGGAGGCGGGACCGACGGCGTAAAGTCGCATGCGGTCAATTCGCCGCATCGCAATCATTTCTTCCTCGTCTGGCTCGACGAAAGCACCGATTGGTGCGGCGAAGAACAGGAGACCGAGTGCCTTCAGTTTTACCTTCGCGACACGCGCCAGAATACCGTGGCAGAATTCGTGAACGACAACAGCGATGGCGAGTGCAGCAACTCCGTAGCCGAGAGGGATAACCGGGTTGATGCCTGGCAAACCTAGCATCAGCTTTGGGGAGACGGCGGCCGACTTGGGGACGCTGGAAACCAGGAACGCCTGCCACACCAGCAGTAGCAGCATGGTCACCATAGTTCCATAGACCATCACTAGTCCCATATCGCCGAAGCGACGCCAGATCGTGCCGTACTGCGCCATACGCTCGATGAAGCGCTTGCCGCGGTCAGTGCGCCACATCAGGAACGAGCGGCCCCAGATGAGATCGAGGCCAAGAGGTTCCAGTCTATCCTCATTCTGTGCCCATCGCAGTGTGGTGACCCAAACGGCGACCAACAGTGCGAATTTTGTAAATCCAGAAGAGGGTGAGAAGCCGCCCAGCAGGAGCAGCACCAACAGGAAAACCAGCAGTCGCCAGTGCGCTTGAAGAAACGCCTCCGCTCTGGCGCGGTCGAGAGAGCGCACGTTGTCGGAGAGCTGCCTGAAATCGGGGAGTCGGGCCACAGGTGCCGCGCGAGCGGGGGGCTTTATTTGTAGGCTATTGCGCTACGCGCGGTGCTATGGCAAAGAAGAAAAAGTCGGAGCCGTCGTTCGAGTTTCCCGAGTTCGACCGCAGTGAGTGGCTCGTGAAGGAGGTGCGTGACTCGAAAGCCGGACTTTTCAGCATAGTCTGGGCGCTGCTGATGGGGCTAGCAAGCTGGCAGATTGCGCTTGCGACAGAGCAGGCGCGCTACGGGCTGCTATTCGGCTTCGCCGCCTGCTTTTCCATAGTGAAGGTGCTTCCGCTGGTGATTGACACTAGCAGCTTCGAGCGCAAGAACTGGGCAGGTCCAATACTTACCTCAGTATTCGCTTGGCTAGGCTTCTTCATCCTGCTCTCAAATCCTCCTTTCAGTGACATTGCGCCTCCGCGTGTTGGCGGACTGGATTTCTACGTTGACGATGGCGACAACTGGAACACGACCATGTCGCCTCCCGACGGCACGCAACTACTTTTTGTCGTTGATCTGCGCGACAACCGCGAAGTTACGGGAGCGCGATTGGCGCTGCAGGAAGGTACAGAAGGCGTCCTGGTCGCCGGAGGCACATATGTGTTATTGCAGCCTCTAGCAACTGACAATGAGTGGGATATCGAAGCCGCATACGGCTGGTATTTCATGCTGGACGAGGGGCTCGATTCGGGCAGCTATACTGTACGCATCACTGCATTTGACGAGCAGGGCAATGAGAAGCAGCGTAGCTATCTGCTCGACATAGCCTAGAGCAATTCCTGCTGTAGGGCATGCAGTTTCTCGAGCGCCTGCAACGGTGTCAGGTTCATCAGGTCCAGCTTACGGATTTCGTCGCGTAGCGGGTCTGCTTTCTGTTCAGTAGCAGCAGCCTGCGCCAAGTCGAAGACTGCCTGCACCGGGCCGCCCGCGGCTGAAATTTCCACGGTCGCGTCCTGTTCCAGCTTCCCGAGCACTTCTCTGGCACGTGCTGTGACCGCCTTCGGGACTCCTGCCATCTGAGCCACGTGGACGCCGAATGACGCATCGGCTGCCCCCTCTGCGACGCGATAGAGCAGCAGCAGTTCGTGTCCTTCTTCACGCGCTTGCATATGTGAGTTAAAGGTGCGCTCTAGCAACCGAGCCAGGTCGGTCAACTGGTGGTAGTGCGTCGCGAACATGGTCTTGACGCCCTGCCCGGCGTGGAGCTGCTCCGCAACAGCCCACGCAATTGCGAGCCCATCATAGGTGGAGGTGCCGCGGCCAATTTCATCCAGCAGCACCAAGCTCCGTGGCGTGGCGTTCTGCAGGATGTTGGCCAGCTCGAGCATCTCGACCATGAAGGTAGAGTGGCCGTGGACCAGGTCATCGTGCGCTCCCACACGCGTGAAGATACGATCGACCAGTGGCAGCCGTGCCGACGCTGCGGGGACCCACGAGCCAGCCTGCGCCAGCAGACAGATGAGTGCCGTCTGACGCATGTAGGTTGACTTGCCGCCCATATTGGGGCCGGTTAGAATCATCACTTGCCGCTGTGTGTCGTCCAGGTGCAGCGAGTTGGGGATGTACTCGCCTTCGCGCAGCCGCTCGATAACCGGGTGACGACCATCAGAGACGTGCAGTGCACCCTTCTCGGACATTTCGGGCTGGCAGTAGTCGCGCGTTTCAGCGACCTCAGACAGTGCTGCCAGTGCATCCAGCTGGCCGACGGCACGTGCAGTCGACTGCAGCGATGGCAGCCGTTTGAGCACCCAGTCGCGCAACTCATGGAACAGCTCGCTTTCCAGAGCAGTGGCGCGCTCGTCGGCGCGCAGGATAGCAGATTCCTGCTCCTTCAGCTCGGGAGTGATGTAGCGTTCGCCGGTCGCGACGGTTTGCTTGCGGTGGTAGCTTTCAGGCACTTTCTTCGCGTCTTTTTTCGGGATTTCAAGGTAGTAGCCGAAGACTCGGTTGTAGCCTACCTTCAATCTGGAGATGCCAGTCTGCTTGCGCTCCTGTGCCTGTAGCGCAGTGACCCACTCGCGCCCCTGCGTTGCCTGCCCGCGCAGCTGGTCTAGCTTGTTGGAGAAGCCGGCGCGGAAGATGCCACCGTCGCGGAGGACTAGTGGGGGCTCCTCGACCAGTGCCTGCGTCAGGTGCTTCGAAACTTCAGGGTGCGGATCAATCTCACTGGTGGTTGAGGCGAGCAGCTCCGCCTCGAGAGGCTCTTCCTGTAGCAATTGCTGTAGCTCGCCGACGATAGTGAGGCTCTGCCCGAGTCCAGCCAGGTCACGTGGTGATGCTGAGCCATGGCCGACCCGCGACAGCAGTCGCTCGACGTCCTGGAAACCTTTGAGGATGTCACGGATTTCACGCCGTGGCAATGTTTTGTTGACCAGCTCACCCACCGCACTATGGCGAGCTGCCAGCGGTTCGAGCGTACAGATAGGTCGTAGCAACCACTCACGCAGCGTGCGACCGCCACCTGCAGTGACCGTTGTGTTGAGATGACCGAAGAGTGAATCGCGCACTCCACCGTCGCCGACCGCCCTGACGACTTCGAGGTTGCGCAGTGTCACTGCATCGAGAACCATCTGCTCGCTCGCAGCAAGCTCGATCGGTGGCCGCAGGTGCTGCAGCTCGGAGAATTGTGTTGCGCCCGCGTATTCGAGCACCGCGCCGCCGGCGGTCGTTGCCAGCGGTTTCAGTTCCAGCGCGCCGAATCGCTTCTCAAGCGCCTTCGCCGCGACAGGGTGCAACCAGCCTTCCAGTTCCGCCTCGGTGACCGCAAAGCCATGTGCACGTAGCCACTCCGCCAGTCCGTCTTCGGCCTCTTCAGCTGGAGCCACCAGCACCTCTGCCGGCGCGTGTCGCACCAGCTCCGCCTCGAGTCCGCTGCGGCGGGCGAACTGCGCCGCGCGGAAGTCGCCAGTCGAGATGTCAAGCAGCGCCAGTCCGAAGCGGCCGTCACTCTCGAGCACGGCGGCGAGGAAGTTGTGCCCCGCGTCGAGCAGCGCGCCTTCGACGACGGTACCGGGGCTGACGACGCGAGTCACACCGCGCTTCACCAGTCCACGAGCCGCTTTGGGGTCCTCCAGCTGATCACAAATAGCGACGCGGTAACCGCGGCGAATCAATTTCGCCAGGTAACTGTCAAGCGCGTGGTAGGGGATGCCGGCGAGCGGCACCGGGTTCTTCGACTTCCTGTCGCGTGCAGTGAGCACAATGTCCAGCTCGCGTGAAACGGTGCGCGCGTCTTCACCGAAGGTCTCGTAGAAGTCACCCATGCGGAACATCAACAGTGCGTCGGGATGCTCGCGCTTGATGGAGTAATACTGCTTCATCATCGGCGTGGACAAGGAATCCCCCACGCGCCCCGGCGATTTAGCCCTTGCCGGCGAATCGTCCTACCACTAGCGATAGCTCGAACAGCAGCAGCAGTGGCACGGCCAGCAGGAACTGCGAGATGACATCGGGCGGCGTGATGAGTGCTGCCAGCACGAAGAAGGCGACGGCGAGGTGCCGCCGGTAGTGCGCCAGTTGTGCGCCAGTCGCCAGCTCGAGCCGCAGCACCAGAAGTACCACCAGCGGCAGCTCGAACGCGATACCAAGAGATACAGTCAACAACAGTATGAACGAGTAGAATGCACTCAGGGAGTAGGTTGAGGCGAAGCCAGCCGCCGCCGCATCGCCATGCAGGTACTCCAGTACTAGCGGTAGCATCAGCAGTTGTGCATACGCGACACCAACCGCAAAGAGCGCCAGCGCTGTTAGCAACACCATCGCCACAGAGCCGATGCCAGCCCTGCCCGCTGTCAGGCGCCCTCGCAAGGTACTCCACGCGTCAATGCCGGTGGTTAGAGCCAGTCCGCAGATGGCTGCGTATCCAGCGAGCCGGAAGCGCAGCAGCATGTATTCCGCCGGCGAGAGGTAGACCAGCGTCGCGTCCTGCGGCAGGAGGCGGTCGCGCAGCTCGGTCAACAGCGCAGGCGATAGTTCGAACATGCCCAGGAACAATGTTCCAGCCAGCAGCAGGTGCAGCGCGGTGTGCCGCTGTATGCTCTCGGCAGCGGTTGCCCATGCGTCACGGTCCACGGGCTGCCAGCCTGCGCGCAGTTTAGCGCTTGCGTCCGAAACAGTAATCACCCCCCACTGGCTGGGAGACTATGTTCGGCACCACTGAAGCTCTCATTATCGGCGGTATCATCGTGCTGCTCTTCGGCGCGAAGAAACTGCCCGAGCTCGCCAAGAGCATGGGTCAGTCGAAAGCAGCATTCGACGAAGGCGTCGCTGAAGGCGCACCTGCAGCGGAAGACTCTGGTGAAAATAAAGTTGAAGGACCTCTGGAAGAAGGTGGTAAAGGTGACATCGATGGTGATGGAATACCAGATTCTGAGGACGAAAGGCCCAGAGTACCAGATTTTGAGGACGATGATGAGGATGACGGCGGTGGCGGCCACGACGATTCCGTCCACTCCAATTTCGGCGGCGGCTTTGGCTGAAGAAAAAGAAGATGAATACTCACCGGTCAACGAGGATTGAATGGCGCGCTGGTTGCTGAAGACCGAACCGTCCAGCTACAGCTGGGAGCAGATGGAGAATGATCGCACCATTCGCTGGACTGGGATAGGCAACAACTGGGCTCTCAAGTTCCTGCGACAGTGCCAGTCTGGTGATGAGGCGTTCTTCTACCACACGGGCAGCGATCGCTGTGTGCGCGGGATAGTCACTGTCGAGAGTGAGCCCTACCCGCACTGGCAGGCAGGCTGCGACTGCGGGGTCGAAAAGGAAGATCGCTTGGCAGTCGTGGATGTCGCACACAAGGCTGCACTGAGGGAACCGGTAACGCTGGCACACGTCAAGTCGCAGCCGGAGTTCGTCGAATTCCATCTCGTGAAATACGGCAGACTATCAGTAATGCCAGTCTCGGATGAGCATTGGGAACGCGTCATCGAGATGGGTGGCGGAGTAGCCTGAGTTCTCGACGACTACTATTTAACCAGGTGGCCAGCCCAAATTGCGTCCACCGAGCAGGTGCAAATGGATGTGAAACACAGTCTGTCCTGCCGCAGCGTTGCAGTTGAAGACCGTGCGGTAGCCGTCCTCTGCATGGTCCCGCTCGCGCGCTATCTGCTGCGCTACGAGGTGCATTTCACCTACTACATCACTGTGTTTTGGCTCTAAATCGTTGAGCGTCGCGATGTGCTCACGCGGTATGATGAGCACGTGCGTCGGTGCCTGAGGATTGATGTCGTTGAACGCCAGCACCGAGTCGCCCTCGTAGACCAGGTCTCCCGGAATCTCCCCGTCGCGAATCTTGCAGAAGAGGCAGTCGCTCACGGGGTCGCAGGTGCAGGGGCTATTTTGGAATACGCCTAACGACGGCGGCGCAATGCGGCGCCGATAATGGCAGCGCCTGCAAACACAGCCCCTGGTCCGGGAAGCCCGCTATCCTCATCGAGCAGTTCCCCCTCATCGTCCGGCAGTTCACCGACGGTGATACTGCCACGCATATCCATCATGGCGTGCGGTTCGCATACATAGTAGAGGGTCCCCCCGACAGCAGTTTCTTCGGCTGGGAGTATCCAGTAGCCATCATCCGAGGTTGGATTGCCTGAACGGAATCCGTCGTTGTAGTCGATATCATTAGCACCATTAACTTCCGCAACATTGTGTACGTCGGCATTCCCTTCCCAGACGAAAACCACCGTGTCGCCCTTACTTACTGACAGTTTGTTTGGTGTGAACGTCATGTCGTCGTTTAGGCTAATGCAGTGGGTCGCTGCATCCTCGCAGTCATAAGGTGCCGGTGCCTGTTCTTCAAGTGTGATAGTGACATCAGGTACTGATGTTCCAGCTGGTAGTAAGAACTCGGCAGTTACCCCATTGACAATATTGATGGTAATATTTGTGCCTTCAGCGGAGGCAACAACCCACTCCCCGGGCGCTACAAATCGATAATTCAGCTCTACTGGGAGGCTTTCGTCATCACCAGCGTCATCGCCCTCAAAGAAGTAGGTTGGGCTGTCGCCAGGATCTGTGACATTGAAGCTCAGCGTCTGCGACATCGTGATTGTCATAGTTTCATTTTCGTTGTCGGCCAGAGTGCCGAGCAGCGCATCCATTGGAGTAACAGTAGGCATTCCCGGACCCACCGTTGCGTTGACTCCATTGAGCTGGAAGCCTGAGTCCACTTCCGCCTGCCCTCCAGACATGAAGGCATTGAATGCTGCCACCATGGTCTGGTCAATGCTTGCATTAGTTTCATCCATGTCACCTTCGGTCAGGGTTTCGTACAACCACCAGATACCGTAGCGCAATTCGTTGGCCGCCTGAGCATCAAGCTCGGCTGTTGCCGTAAGCTCTCCGTTGGTGACAGTCTCCATAATCATTTCCAGCTCGGTGAATACGGGGTCAAAGTCAAAACCACCTTGATCCTCAGGGTAGTCTTCAGAATCATTAGGGTCGGTACCGCTCCAGACTTCTTCCCCATCGCCAAATCCGTCCCCATCAGTATCGTACAGTGCGGGTTCGGTCCCGTACACAGATCCTTCAGTGTCATTGAGGCCATCCCCATCCGTATCAGGATTCAGGGGGTCAATTCCCCAGATGACTTCATCGTAATCGCTGACGCCATCCCCGTCAGTGTCTGGGTCGTTCGGGTCGGTTCCCCGCTCTTCTTCCTCATCGTCCGAGAGGCCATCTTCGTCCGTATCAACCGGTTCTTCCTCCTCTTTTTCAACGTTGACAACACCGGTCATTGAGGAGTGATGGTCGCAATGGTAGCTGTAATTGCCAGCCACATCGAACATATAGGGAAAATCGTCCCCGGTATTCATGTTCCCTGAACTGAATTCGTTATCGTCACTTTCGACGGTGTGCGACGCACTGTCATCGTTGTACCAGGTCACTGAATCGCCGGCAACGATAGTTATGTCATTAGGTGTGAACTCGAAATTATCGATGTGTATTTCGTAGTTATCCGCCTGTGCGGAGCCGAGCATTGCCATCCCCGCGAAGAGGATGGCCAGAGTTAGGTAGGTGCGCATGTTGTCACCGCAGCCGCCCTGCCAGTTGTGGGTTTTAAGAGTGACTGTGCCGAAGTCGCTGACAAGATGGCATTAACTGCCGATACACGAGGTTCACTCAAGATAGCGAGGGTAATACTGAGGACTTAAATCCGATTTGTTTGGGAGGGCCGGGGGACGCAACTCGACCCCCGACTTGTCTCCCTGGGGTGTCCGGTTTGTCTCATTCTAGAAGTTCCCTCCGGGCAGCGGCCACAGCAGCAATTGCCACTACGGCCAGCGAAATTGTGACGCTGGGAGTGGCTGAATTCGCCTCCTTGTAATTACTGCCCTTGCTACTATATTCGGCTTCGTTCCAGTAATCTTCCTCGCTTTGTTCACCATCTCCATTCACGGCGTTCCCTCTCAACAGGAAGCTAACGCTCAACGAATCATCATGGGGGGCAATCCATTCGACTTCCCAGCTCCGCTGGTTGTTGCCTTCCGAGTTATGGGTTAACGAGCTATCTTCCATTTCTTGTGTGTTCGAATCCACTGAAGAAAGGTCACCAGCGCTTGTCTTGAGGTTGAAGCCTCCTTGGTTTGTCGAATCTGACGTGACCTCGGGACCACCAAACAGCGTAACTGTCAGATTGTAGCTGACTCCAGTATCATACGTAGCGGGCAGTCCCGAAAGCGTCACCGTGAGGTCACTAGCTGGCGAGCTACTGTGGCATACGCATCCATTCTTTGAGTCATCAACCGAAATCCCATCACTGTAGGAACTAGCGTCCGGGAACGTGATAACTGCCACAGCAATTATCAGGACCCAAGCTAGCAGGAGCCTGCAGATACTACAGTCTTCCCTCGAATTCATGTGTTTGCCGCAATTTTCACTTTGTGTTCGTTCGGGTCGAAGAAATAGATTGACTGGAAAATCTGCTGGTCTATCGGTCCCACCACTTCAAGTCCGTGCATTTCAGCCCTAGACTGGATTTTCAGCTGTTCCTCTCCGGATGCAACATCGAAGGCGATGTACTGCACCCATTCCGTTATGGCCGAATCTACAACAATTATCAGGACACAAGCTAGCAGAGGCGCGCAGATACTACAGTCTTCCCTCGAACTCATCTGTTAGTTCTTGAATTCCTTCTCGTGTAGCCAGGCAGCGTGCCGCGGAGCTCGCTTAGTCCGGTCCCACTCCTCCAGCATTTCTTCCGCGACTGCATTAAGCCGCTGCAAATCTTTCTCAGTCCGTGTATTTGTCGCTATCTCAATCCGATGTCCGCTTGGGTCGAAGAAATAGATTGACTGGAAAATCTGGTGGTCTATCGGTCCCAACACCTCAAGTCCGCGTGTTTCAGCCTTAAACTTGATTTCCAGCTGTTCATCTCCAGATGTAACCTCGAAGGCGATGTGCTGCACCCATTCCGGTGTGGCCGGATCTTTCCCCATAGGCGGTGAGTTGGGAAGCTCGAAGAAGGCCAGCACACTCCCATTGCCTGCGTTCAGAAATACGTGCATGTAAGGATCAGGTTCTTTTGTCGATGGAACTTTATTCTCAGCGATAGCCAATTGAAAATCCATGTTGAGTAAATCCTGGTAGAATTCGACAGTTTCTTTGGCATCCTTGCAACGATATGCCACATGATGAATCCTCTTAATCTTCGGACTCAGAGTGTATTCTAAGCGCCCATTGTCTATGCTAGAAGAACGGACCATCATAAATTCCCCCGTAATCCCTGCTCATGTTCGATTGAGTCGAAGAGTGCCTGGAAGTTGCCCTGCCCAAAGCCATCGCTTCCTTTCCTCTGGATAATCTCGTAGAAGAGGGTCGGTCGGTCCTGGACCGGCTTGGTGAAGAGCTGTAGCAGGTAGCCCTCGCCGGCACGATCCACTAAGATGCCCAACTGGCGTAGTATCTCGATGTCCTCTTCAATATCGCCAACTCGCTCTTTTAGAACATCATAGTAGGCATCGGGAATTTCCAGGAACTCGACTCCAGCATTCCTCATCTGGGTGCAAGTATGCACAATATCATCTGTGAGGAGTGCAATATGCTGTGAACCGGGACCTCCGTAGTAGTCTAGGAATTCCTGAATCTGCGATTTATTCAGTCCATCGGCCGGTTCGTTAATCGGGAACTTGATGTATTTATTGCTGTTCTGCATAACCTTTGACATTAGCGCGCTGTATTTCGTCGAGATATCTTTGTCTGTAAAGTGAATTAGTTGTGTAAAGCCGAGCACGTCAGCATAGAAGCCGGCCCAGTGATTCATCTGCCCCTTCTCGACGTTACCAACGATATGATCTATGAATTTGAAGCCGAAGGAGTATTCGGTCTCGGAATCTTCTCGGAATCCGGGGATGAAAACACCATCGTAGTTTTCATCGCAGATGAACGAATGTACGACATCACCGTAGGTTTTGATGGTGGCCTTAGCGACAATTCCATGTTCACCCACCAACTCATGCGGGCCGGCCAGCGGTTCCGCGCCGTTTTCTACGACTGTCTTGAAGCAGCTCTCCACGTCGTCAACGTGGAACGCGATGTCTCGTACTCCGTCACCATGCTTCCTGAGGTGGTTCGTAATCCTATTATTGCTGCTGAGGGGTGTTGTCAGGACTAGCTTGATCTTGCCTTGCTCAAGTACGTACGACGTATTTTCGCGGTTGCCAGTTTCCAGTCCGGAGTAGGCTATCTGTGAGAAGCCAAACGCCTTACGGTAGTAATAGGCAGCCTGCTTGGCGTTACCAACCCAGAGTTCTACGTGATGGGTGCCCCGGAGTGGGACTTCATCCATCAGAATCACTCCATTCCAGTGTGCTGGCGCCCCAGGGGTTACTACCTGCCTGCTCGCCGTGACTCAAACTCCTGACAAGGTTATAGAGGAAAACCAGTTGTGCCAGGAAGGCAATTACGGCGCCAATTGTGGCCACGAGGTTGTAGAGTTCCCAGGTCGCCTCATCGTAGATGTAGACGCGGCGAGGCATGTCAGTCAGCACGAAGAGT
>NYZZ01000017.1 GCA_002687355.1 Methanobacteriota archaeon | reverse complement strand
TGACCGTGCAGAAGCCCTTGCCGTAGTTAGGTCGGGCGTGGTGCAGGCCCGATGACAGGCTGCCGTGGATGTTCTCGCCCGCGTTGCGGCTCCAACCGTAGTCGGGGGATCCAAAGGTGCTTGGCGCAGTCGTTACTGCGTCGTGAATGGCGTTGAGAACTCCGGCTGTTGAATGAACAGCCATGTTCCAGATGCCTTCGTCCCAAGTAAATCCTTGGGACTCCGCTAGGGCGCGGGACTGCCCGCTATGCAATGCGTTGGAATATTCGTAATCATGCATTGAATGGATCAATGATTCCGAGTTTCGCAATGAAATAGCGCTGGGTTCGATTATAGAAATGTTGCTGTTTGGATAACCTTGTATGTATTCGGCAATGTCTCTTGACTTGCGAGTTGTATCGAAGTCTGTGCGAGTACCGACATAGTGATTATCATAGTAAATATTAGTCATAATTTATTCCTCTTGCTATAGTATAGCATATTTAGTGTTGTTTGTCAAGCCTAGAAGAAGAAACCCCCCGGACTAGCCGGGAAGGATTCGGCTAGCCTCGGAGGGCTTCTCACTATACGTCCGTTTTTCCTTTCATGACGGGTGCCATCAACAGATACGGACAAACTCATCCAGTCATCCCGATTGCAATACCATAAGTAGTCGGGGCAGGACGCCTTCTCGGGTTCAAGTACGCTAGAGGGTCTCCGAAAGGCGACCTGGTCTGCGGTTTCGCGTGATCAGGTCACCACAATTCGAGTTGTGGCGGCTCACTTTCGGGGTCCTTGCGCCGGTAGTTGCTGAATACCTCCATGCGGGAGAACTGTGCTTCGGTGACTTTCAGGACCCGGATTTCTCCTCGGAATGGAATGTTGGCGGCGATTCGCGCTGTCTTGGCTGCCGCCCTCTCCCGCGTTGCCAGGTGCCTGGCGTAGATCGAGTACTGCAACATTGCGAACCCTTCGTCGAGGAGGAGGTCGCGGAAGTGGCGGTAGTGGCGCTTGTCGGCCTTGGTTGTGGTCGGCAGGTCGAACATGACGACGAGCCACACAGCACGCCACTCGCTTACCGGGTCAACGATCGTCGTACTCGGGGAACTCGATGGTGTCGGTCTCCCCGGTGAGGCAGTCCCTGAAACTCAGCGCATAACGCTCGCAGGTTGTCGCCAACAGTCCACGGTGTTCACCACAGCGGACTGGAAGTTCGAGGAGCCCTCGAAGCAGATCCTTTCCCGTGGTGTCGAGCGCGTCGGTGAATCGCTCCGGGTTCGATGACACGACCCGGTCCACGAGCGGGCGGAGTGGCTCGACCAGGTCGTCCGCCAGACAAAGTGGGTTCGTGCGACTGTGGTGGTGGACGCCGAGCGCTGGGTGGAGACCGACCCCGACGGCACAGCGCGCCACCAGGGATCGAACGATCGCATACCCGTAGTCGAGCGCGCCGTTCAGCCCAAGGCGGGTACCAGGCTGGCGGCGAAACGTCGGACCCATGAGCGCCGGCCAGTAGAGCCTTGCCGCTGTCGCCTCGACGTTGTTCACGTCCCCTGAACGGACCTCGTCGGCCAACACCGACAGCCGGCGGGCCGTTCCGGAGTCTGGGTCGAGGGACCTGGACTGTTCCCGAATCTTCTGGCGGACTATCTGTTGCCAGCAACGCTTGCGTCTCGGTGCACTCGCGTCGATCTGTGCGCGCAGGATCTCCGTGTGGTTCCAGGCTCCGAACAGTGGCAGCAGCACCCCGACTGGTAGGAACCGGTCGTCGCACACGATCACTGCCGTCGAGTGCTGGGCTGCAGCGACAAGGGTATGAAGGTCGAGGTCTAGGCCGTCGAGGGTCGAGAGCACGACGGCGTCGAGGTCCTCCAGTGGCGCTGTATGAGTCTTCGGCTCGGGCGATCGAGTCTCAGCGTTGAGTTGGTGATGGCCTACCGTGATGCGTGCCACGTTGTCGCCGATGTGCACGACTCGTGACATAACGCCTCAGTCCCGTGCCGTCCGCAACTGGCCGTCGGCGAGGACGACGACCTTCGTTGCGTCCAGGCCACTGAGCCTGCTTGAGCCGAATCGCACGGCGCGGGCATCGGTCGAGTCGTTGATCGGCAGCATCCTGATCCGGCCGTCGGCTTCGAAGCTGAGGACCTTCCAGAGTTCGGCTTCTTCATGGCCCGGCAGGTGCACGACGCAGCCCGGCGTGACCGAGAACAGGAACTCCTCCGCTTCCTCGGCGTAGAGGCCCCGTAGTTGCTTGGCGGGAACCAGACGGTTCTGGAACGCCTCAAAGCGGGGCACGACGCGGATGCGCCAACGGCCGGTTCCGGCATTCCGGTAGAGGTAGGCGGAGTGGTTGTTCGACATCGTCACACTCGTCTTGGGTTCGGCGTCGGGGCGAAGCACCCGGTTGCCCGGCAGCGACAGGTGGCAACGCACCTTCTTGATGGGTTGCCCGTCGGGCATCGTCGGCGGGTCTTTCGGATCGAACGTGAACGTCTTCGCCTCCGGGTCGATGCCGCGCCTGGCCAGGTCGGCGATGAGCGCCTTTTTTACTGCCGGGTCGGCGACCTCGTCGAGCCTCGATGCACTCTTGATGTCCGAGACGGGCCTGCGTCGCGCCCACAGCGGGTCACCGTCGCGGTGCGGGCTGGTGACCTTGCCGTAGCGGGTCTCCTCGTGCCACGGGCCACCCACCTTCCCCTTCACGACGTGGGAGACGTTGATCCCGTCGTAGTGGTCGAGGATGTCCGCCCGCAGCCCCTCCCATGGTTCCCAAGACCCGTAGTCGTCGTCGCGTCGCCTGCCGTAGTCGCGTTCCTGCCTGAACCGGGCGGCCAGGGACCGGGCAGTGGACTTGTCGCTGATCGCGACCATTGCGGCGTCGAGGGCGTGGCGGCGATGGTCGCCCGGGTCCTTGCCGACCCCGAGGCGGTAGCGGAGCTGTGCGGTGATGCGGCCGTTGGACACCTCGGCCTCGATGCCGAGCTCGTGGCGGACGAAGTCGCGGGCCAGGCGGTTGATGTAGCCGGTCGTGACGATCAGCGCTTCCGGGACCACGTCGTCGGGAACGTCTTCGGCCCTCAACCGGCGCACCTTGCCCCACCGGTGAGCCTTTTCAAGGTTGTCCCAGGCCCGTTCGGCGATCTCGTCGGCCTTGTCGGCACCGACCCATTCCACGACCGTCCGGTCACCCTTGTCGCTGTTCTCGGCGGCGTGTACCAACGCCAGGTTCGCGAGGCTGTCGTCGAGGGTGCGCGACCTCGGCAGGATGTGGTCCAACTCGGTCGCCGCCCCCAGCGCTGCGACAGCGCCGATCTGCTCGCCGCAGTAGAGGCACCGCTCGCCCTGTTCGCGCCAGAGACGGGCACGGCGCCGAAGGTCACGTGTCGGATCAGCCCCCGGAGCGAATTCGGCGAGCAAAGCATCGGCGTCCTTGTTGGCCTTCTCGTTGGCCCGCTGGCGCTGGTTCGCCTCCTTCCGGTCGCGTGCGTTGGCCCGCACGTCACGCGCCAACTCGATCCGCACTACGTCGAACGGCGCCCCGCCCGCACGGCCGTGCACGCCGCTGACCGCTGCGAGGACTTTGCCCAACTGCGACAGCGTCTTGAGTGCCAACGGGTTCGTGACCTCGCCGAGGTCAAACGGCCTCTGTGCCCGTACCTCCTCGGGCATCGGGTAGCCGGCCGCTTTGATCGCGTCTCGTTCCGAGTCGCAACCCGGCAACTCCTCTAGCAGGCGGCGCAACGTCCGGCGCCCGTAGCGGGCACGCCCACCGGGGAATGTCGCGTTCAGGGCCCGCTCGACCTGTTCGTCCGACAGGTCGAACCGCTTCGCCAGGACCGACCGCAGTTGGTGTTCGGGGGCGTCGCCCAACAGCACGTGGACGAGTTCGTCGCGGATCCCCTCGTCAAGCTCTCCCCATGCGTCCTTGCCCAGGACCCGTCGCATCTCGGCGTCGGTCTCGTTGCCGGCAACTGACTCGCGTTCCGAGCGCTCGAAGTTGACCGGCTCCTCGGCCCCCAGGCCGACCTTGGAACGAAGCGAGGCAAACGACAGCGTCTTTTGGGTCATCAACGCCTCGAACAGGGCCTCACGCTCCTCCTTGGCGAGTGGCCGCTCCGGGTCGCCGACCCGCAGGTTCGCGATCGTCGTCCACACCCGGAACCGTTGCGCCAGGCGATCGGCCCGCAGCGCCCTCACGCCGCCATGCTCCGGATCCAGCGAACACCTGCCGATGGTGCCCTCGTCCCAGTAGACGCTGCGCTGGAAGAACACGAGCCCGTGGATGCCGAACTCGTCGAGCCACGACCCGCCCTCGGCAAGGAACCGCTCACGACGAATCGGCCGCACCGGATACGTCAGGCGGCCCCTGCGGCCGAAGATCACCTCATCGGTCAACAACTCGGGATGGTGCACCGCCTGGTCGCGCAGGAACGCCACCAACCGGTCCTCCTGGCCGTCGGCGACCACCTCACCGGTATCCGCATGAACCTGTGGCCGCCGATACCGGGCCTGCTCTGTGCGCTCGTCGTCATCATCGGTCAAGTCACCCCCGCCGGTCCGCAACGACAGGAACCCACGCTTCGACGAGAACCAGTAGACGACCCGGCCGACCTGGCGCAACGTCAACGCCTCACCCGCCGCCGACCGCTCCAACAGCACCGCCGGATCCTCGCCCAGCAGCGCCTCGAGTTCGTCGTCGTCAGCCGGCAACAAGCTGACGCCGGTCAACTCGTGCAAGATCCGCTGGCGACGCTTCGCCCGACGCTGGACCTGGCGGCGCATCGCACGCTTCTGACGGCGTTCCTTCGCCGGGGTGACGAGCGCAAACCCGGCGGCCTCGGCGCCAGCGGAGAAGATCCGTGAACCCAACGCGACAACGGAGCCCGGTTCGTCGCCCTCGGGAACGTCGACGACCGCCCAACCGATCGAGTTCGTTCCCAGGTCGAGGCCCAGAACCCTTTTCATGCCGCTACTCCTATCCGATGGGGACCGAAAGACTAGGCGTCGCAGTCCGGCCGTGCACAGGGCCGCCGGGTCGGGTAGGGTCGGCCCCACTTGAACCCGACTTGGCGTCTTGTCTTGACAAGAACTCAATTCGCGGGCTCTGCTCCACGGGGCAACCCGGTTCGTGCCACCCTCCGGGGTGGCACAACACCGTTTTGGGCCTACACGTCGACCATCGCACGACCACCATGTCGGACCCGGACGGCACTTCAGTCCCCGAACTGGAACAAGTCGGGGTCAAGGTACGAAAGCGTGCGGAGAAGGTGCTCCTGCCACTCCTTGAAGTCAACCTCGGCGTCGTTCTCCTCATTCCTGGCACGCCTGAGGTCCAGCTCGCACTCGGAGCACCTCAAACGGGCCCGCCCCACAGCGGATCCAGCAGCGTCGGGGTCATGCCGGGGGTCCTTCGGCTCGTCGGTGTGGAAGCCCGGGCAGGGCTCACTGCCGGCTTCCTCGAGGTAGGCGGCCCAGGCAACGTTGTTGGCTTCTTCGGCCTCGCACTCGGCGAGCTCCAGCGCGCGCCCGGCATCCTTCGCCCACTTGCGGGCAATCTGGTCACGGTCCAACGCCCGCCGGTAGGGGACCGCCACCTGGTCGAACCAGGCGAGGATCGTCTCGACGGTCTCGGGCGGCAGCCCACCGGGTGTGGCGGAACCGTTGTGGTCCGGATCTCCGGTCGAGAACGGCTCCTTGTCGGACCCGTTGTTGGAGTTCGGGCCGGGAGGGGCAATCAGTCCGAGCGGGGGTTCCGCGGGAACGTCGTTAGCAGGCTCCTCGTGGGAGCCAGAGTCGTGCAACTTCGGCGTCATAGGGGTCATCTTTCACGCGATGAGTAGGAACAGGGACTAGCGCTTGGGCTAGATCACCTCGCTCGTGTCGTCTCGTGAAACGGGGATACTTCATGGCCTGCCAGCTCCTCTCCTCGGTGGCGAATCAGGGTGCGCAGCTGCTCGGGAAGCACGCGGGCACCGGCCCGTGACGTGTTGCCGTGAGCCGTCATACGGGGTCCTGTTGTGTGTCCCGGACGGCACGCCGCTTCGCAGAGGTGATCCTGTTAGGGAGCGACGCGTTACCGGACTTTGATTACACGCATGGAACTACAGCCGTGTCAAGACCGAAGTTGACACACCCTGACAACAGCCGGGAGGCTCGTCTGGCCGTCCTGCTGGTCTGGCGGTAGACGATCGACCGCCG
>NYZZ01000016.1 GCA_002687355.1 Methanobacteriota archaeon | reverse complement strand
CACGCAACGCCAGTCATTGGCATCGGCGGCATTTCCAGCGGTGAAGACGCGGCGAAGTATCTCCTCTGCGGCGCGCAGGCGATGCAGGTTGGCACTGCGCTAAGCGGCAATCCAGAGCGATTGGGCGAGATTGCGACCGAACTGGGCCACTGGATGGAACGCAAGAACTACGCTACTCTCAACGCTTTTCGTGGTAACGCGCTGGAGTGGCTGCCGTGATGCGGCCCGTCGCGGCCGAACTCACGGAAATTGACAATCGCACCTCAGTAGGTCACTCGCTATGGCTCACGCCCCGCAGCGGCTGGGAGGAGCAACCGGAACCGGGACAGTTCGTAATGGTCTCGCTGCCGCACCCTCCCACCGGCTTCGGTCAGGAGGTGTGTGATGCGGTGCCGATGTCTGTCGCCGGCTGGGAGCCAGGGCGGCTGCGGCTGACGGTCAAGAACCTCGGCCCAACCTCAGCTGCGCTGTTAGCATGCAAACCAAGTGACATGCTCGCTGTAACCGGCCCACTTGGCCGCGGCTTTTCACTCAAGGCAACCCAACCGCTACTGATGGGCGGAGGTGTAGGTGCGCCACCGCTGCTATTCCTTGCACAGCGCCTCGCTGCGCAAGGCATGGAGCCCGTGACTTTGCTGGGCGGCGCGACCGACGACGAAATATTCCACTGTGACGAATTTCCCGGCACAGTAGAGATTGCGACCGACGACGGTTCAGCCGGCCATCACGGCTACGTGACTGATCTGCTGGACAACCATAATCCCGACGTGCTCTACAGCTGTGGCCCTGAACCCATGCTGGTCAAAGGCCTAGAATGGGCACTAGCCAATGATGTTCGAGCTGAGCTCTGCCTTGAGCGCTACATGGCATGCGGCGTTGGCCTCTGCGGTGTCTGCACCATCGACAGCAAGCTGGTGTGCCAGGACGGCCCCGTACTCGGCAGTGAACAGCTAGAGCACTCGATGGAGTTCGGCAAGGTCGTGCGTGAGGCGGGCGGTATCGTACGCCATACGGCCTAGAGCCGCATGGTGCGGAATGCCCACGTTCCAATTACAAGTAGTACCAAACAGAAACCGCCCAGTACGGCAAAGTCAAGTGCCAGCCCGAACTCGTTGAACGCTTCGATAGGACGGCCACCGTCTCCCCGAAGCAGCGTGTAGCGGATGGCGTCGACTGCATAGCTGACAGGGTTAGCGACCGTGGCCCAGTAGAGGTATGGTGCCTCACTGGTCAAATTGCGCTTCAGAAATAGAGCGCCACTCAGGAAGTACATTGGAAATACGACTAGACTCACGACGAGCGAGAAGCCCTCGGGCGATTCCATACGTGAGCCGATAATGAGCCCAATTGAGGTCATGGTTACTGCTAGCAAGAACATGAACAGATAGACGACGGTGAGGCTCCGCACGGTATAGGTCACTTCAGGGAAAATAAAGTATCCTAGGATGACGATAATAGTCACCTGCACCATTGAGTCGGTAACCCCGCCCAGCACCTTGCCGAGGAATATGGTCGAGCGGTGAAGCGGCGCTGCGAGCACCTCTTTCAGGAAGTCAATCTTACGGTCCCAGACAATATAGAGGCCGTAAAAAACTGACTGGAACAGGACAGTCATACACAATATTCCGGGGAAGATAAAAGTATCATAACCTACTCCTCCAAAACTCGCATCGTCCTCGATAGAGGCTCCGATACCCTTACCAACGACGACTAGCCACAATAGTGGCGTCAGCACAGATCCGATGAGCCTCGAATACTCGCGGAAGAACACTTTCACTTCGCGCAGCCATATGGCGTAAAGGCCCGAAAGTTGGCTCACCGGTTCACGCTCCGTACTCGATGCATGTGCTTCGCGACGCCCTCTGCTGACTCGTCGCGGATATCGTGGCCGGTGTAGTGCAGGAAGACATCATCCAGAGTGGTGTTGCGCACACTAAAACTCGCAATCTCTCCAGCGGCGGTGAAGACTGCCGGCAGGTTCTGCGCCACATCCTGCACTGCAACGTCAAGTCGACCATCACGGGTTTCACAGCGACTGACGCACTCAAGATTCTCGAGGGCTGTTGCCGCTGCTTCAACATTGACGACCTCGAGCTGGACAGTATCACCTCCGACAGTATCCTTCAGTGTCTGTGGGCTGTCAAGTGCGACGATTCGGCCAAAATCGATGATTGCCAGCCGATCACACAGACGGTCGGCCTCCTCCATGTAATGCGTAGTGAGTATGATAGTGACCTTACGCTCTGCAACAATCGACTCGATGTGTGCCCAGATACGTTGGCGCGTCTGTGGATCGAGTCCCAGAGTCGGTTCGTCGAGGAACAGGATGCGCGGGTGGTGCAGCAGCCCACGCGCCAGCTCCAGTCGGCGGCGCATCCCGCCCGAGTAGGTACGCACAAGGTCATCCTCACGCCCCTTGAGCTGCACCAGTTCCAGTGCCTCCTCGACCCGCTGCGGAATTATCGCACGTGGGACGCCATACATGAGCCCGTGCAGGTAGAGGTTCTCATGGCCGGTGAGAATATCATCGCTGGAAGGGTCCTGGAACACTATGCCAATCTGCTCGCGCACTTTTGCCGGCTTGTCTATAACATCATAGCCTGCAACCGAAGCGCGACCACTGTCCAGACCGAGCAGCGTCGCTAGCATCGAGATTGTGGTGGTCTTTCCCGCACCATTCGGACCTAGCAAGCCAAATATTTCGCCTTCTGCCACATCCAGATTAAGGTTGTCAACCGCAACCAATTCACCGAAGCGCTTTGTCAGACCGTGGGTCTCAATCGCTCCCATCGCCGCGCCACCCGCCACGGGGATTTAAGGCGCGGAGTCGCGCAGTGCCTGCACCGCCAGTACTACCCCACCAATGGTCAACACCAGTCCAATTGCGAGGTGTCCCAACGTGCTGTCTGCCCAATGGTGCCATACCAGCATTAGCATCAGACCTAGGAACAGCGACAACGCCGCTAGCCCCTTACGCAACGGCAGACTCACATTGGTCGAGCGTGGCCGTCCTTAAAACGGGAGTGCCATCCGTCGGCCAATGCACAGCTTGACTGTCATAATCCCGACACTTAATGAAGGTGAATCAATCGGTCCTACTATAGACGCCATTCCCCGCGACCTGGAATGGCTCAAAGTAGACATTATTGTCGTGGACGGAAACTCGACTGACGCAACTGCTGCCGAGGCTGAAAAGCGCGGCGCACGCGTAATCAACGAGCCGCGCAAGGGATACGGTCGCGCCTACAAGACGGGCTTTGCCGCCGCCACGGGTGAGTTCATCGCGACACTGGACGGCGACACCACCTACCCTGCCGAAATCATTCCACACGTGCTGGCACTGCTGCTCAATCGAGGGCTGGATTTCATCACCTGCAACCGATTAGCAATGATGGATACTAACGCGATGTCTATGACCCACAAGATAGGTAACTGGTCACTTACCATGGCGACCAACGTACTGCACGGAATCCACATTCACGACTCCCAGTCTGGAATGTGGGTTTTCCGACGATGTATATTAAAAGAAATCCAGCTTACCAGTGATGGGATGCCGCTCTCCGAGGAGATTAAGATTGAGACCTTCCGACGCGGTATGAAGGTGCTCGAAATCCCAGTCGAGTACCGCGCCCGGATTGGCGAAGTCAAGCTCAATACCTGGGATGATGGTGTGCAGAATCTCTGGTTCCTAGTGACCAAGATGGCGGACTTTCGGTGAAGCGGCTAGACTGGTACTTGGCAGTCAACCACGGCTACACCCATGCCGTACTACTCGGTATCCCAGTGCTTATCCTTGGTCTGGTCGCGAACGACGTCGGGTCACGAACCGAGCTGATTGCATGGTTTGCGCTAGGAGGTATGGTGTATGGCTTCGGCGCCTTCCCCGCCGGCTGGCTCGCAGTAAAACGCCCCAGCGAGACGCTAACGGGCGGCCTTGCACTCGCTGCAATCGGCCTCGGGCTGGCTGCTACGTTGCCTGAGCGGACAGGCCCCGCGCTGGTCATATGCGGCGCCGGGCTAGCCGCCTATCATCCAACCGGGATAGCGGTGCTAGCTGAGATTTACCCTGACAGTACTGGACAGGCACTAGCGCGCAATGGAATCGGCGGTAACGTGGGGCAGGTCACTGGTCCACTGCTGGCTGCAACGTGGCCTTGGGTCGGGCCAGAGGGAGTACTGTGGGTATTCGCCGCCGTCGCTGTAGCGACACTTCTTCTTGGCCTGGGAACCATACCTGCACCCACCGGTTCGCCCGCGCGGAAACGCTCCGTGCTGCTGGCGCTGCTAACGCTTCCAGTCATCGCGCTGGAAGTGGCTTCGGCACTGAACGGCTTCGCTTTCCGGGCGGTGATGGTCGTCACACCGTTAGAAGTCGCGGACTTCCTTACCTCGCTTGGAACAACTGCCGAGAACGCTGCGCCGACAGTCGCGCTGCTTATTGCAGTCGCGACTGTCGCTGGCATTCCTGGCACGCTGGCTGCCGGCCGCGCCATCGAGCGGAACGGCGCAGGACCTGTTATCTTCGTCGCCGCGCTGGGCGTATTCGCTGGAGCATTATTGCTGGCTGGTGGCCTGACGGGGACGCTGCCGGGTGACCTCTGGCTTGCAGCGGTGGGTATGGCGATATTCGGTGCATTCAGCTACGGCAGTCAGCCTGCCCTGAACACCCGGCTGGCGGAACTAACTGACGCTGATGGGCGTGCGATGCTCTTCGGCGTCACCTTCGCGCTGCGCTTTGGACTCTCGTTCGGTGCGCCGCTACTGGTGCTGGCACTAACGCAGTGGCAAGCAACGCACGTGATGACGGTGCTCTGTGCACTTGTGGTACTGCCATCATTCTGGGCCTGGAAACAGCGATGAATTAACCCTTACCCTCTAGGAAAAACCAGCGCCAATCTGAACGCCCATCTTTCTGCTCGAAATCGGCACCTTCAACTTCGCTAACATAGGTGTTATTGTAGCTAACAGACATAGTATAATCGCCGTCTTGATTCTGTCGGAAATAGTCCGGATCAAGAGACATCTGGAAATTACTAATAGCGAATTCTTCAACACTACCTCCATCGTATTGCCAGTAACCTGAGTTTAGTTCAGTGGCAAAGGTAATTGTTTGCACTAACTCCCAGTCATCACGGGGTCTGCTATTGTCATTATTCCAGTAAGCAGTATCGTATTTCTCGCTTTCAGTAGGAGCGTCGTTGTTGTAAAAGTAAACTTCAATTTCGCCACTCCCAGTCGGTGCAACAGTTTTCGAATTCAATGGATCTTCAGAAGAACCGAAAGTGATTGTAGTGAGAACTGGATCGCACAAATCACCATCACAAATATCATGACCTATAAAGAAAATAGTACATGTAACTGTCTTTGCGACCATATTCAATTCCACGCTATCACTTACCTGCTTGTCACCAAACATTACTGTAAGTGTGTAGTCTCCATTGTCAACGAAAAAGTCTTCATAAGGTAAAGATATGCTGTCTCGCCCATCATCCCCTAGAACTACTTTTCCCGTCGTTCTCACTTCTCCGTCATACACTACTTTGTAGTCCCCTTCTGACTCCAAACTACCGAAAAGCGGTGAATTGGCCATAACCTCAGCATTCAAAATTATATCATCAGAAGAATAATGCTCTTCAACGTCAATCATAACTTTGAGGTGAGCAACCCCTGAATAAAAACCAAAAGATGTTAATACCAAAGACAAAACAAGCATCAATATCACTAAGACAGAACTGACTGATGCCAGTTTGAAAGTAAGAGGGGAAAAACCGAGGATTGTCTCTTCATAATCTTCGTCCCACTCCTCGTCGTCCCACTCCTCGTCAGGTGCCATCGCTGGCGACCCCTGCCTGTAGTTCTTATAGGTTTCGACTTCAGGCTGCAGGTGACTGGACCTCAGGTAGCGGGACTTTGGACTGTTTGAGGAACGGCAGAACGTCCTGCTTCAATACACCCTCTGCAATGAGTGCCAACACCTTGTTCTTGATTTGATAGGCTGGCATTGAGCCAACGAACATGTGAGTGAAGAACATCTTGGTCTCCTCATCAAGTGCGGCGTAGCGAATTAGTGAGCTGGGCATGAACATCAATAGGTGCCACGCCACCTTGAGCCACTCCAAGTCATCACCCCACTTGTTACGCCAGGCACGGTGGTAGCCCATTAGCACCGCCTTGGAAAAATCACCGTGTTCGAACAGCCCCTCCAGCGTCTCAGCTGCCAAACGCCCTGAATCGAGTGCGTAGTAGAGCCCCTCACCTGAGAGCGGCGAAACAAAACCGCCGGCGTCGCCAACGACCAACATGCGGTCGCCTGCGCTCGGCTGCAATCCCATTCCCACAGGAATGTTGGAACCGGCGAGCATTTCGCGCGTCACTTCGAGGTCGCGCGGGAACCATCCCTGCTCCTTGAGCGTCGCAACGTAGTCGAGCAAGTACTGCCGTTCGTCCCATTCCGGGTTATCTTTTTTCGCGCGGCGGATGGTTGAGCGGGGACACCCGATACCGACGTTGAGCACCGTGTCCTTGGAAAATGACCAGCCATAGCCGTCGAGCCCCTGGAACTTAATGTGTGCCATGGAAATGCGCTCGGGACCGTAGACATGGTCCATGTATTCGCGGCCTACTTCTATCTCTAAATAGAGTGCGGTTGCGATGTCCTCATCGCGCCACTTCATCGGCAGCCCCTCATCGGCGCGAATGCGTCGCGCGACCAAGTCGAACGACCCTCCGGCACCAATAATCACTTCGCTCTCAAGTGTGCTCCCATCGCGTAGTTCGGTCACAACCTTGTCAGGGGTGACACGGAAATCCTTGACTGCGATACCTTCCATCAGCGTCGCGCCAGCATCAACAGCGTATTCGACCAGCTTGTTGTCAAACGTGAAACGGCGAATATTGTAAAAGAATGGCGTCTCCTGCGTGTAGTCAACAGCGAGGCCATCCGGTCCATACACGATGCCACGTTTGCACTTGCTCTCGAGGAAGTCGTCCCAGTTATCGACGATGTGGTCAAACTCCTCAATGTGGACACAGAGGCCACCGCCGCACGCCTTTTCGCGGGGGAACTTCGCGCGGTCTACTAGCGCGACCGATTTCCCCTGCTTTGCGAGGTAGTATGCTGCCGTCGCGCCTGCTGGTCCTGCTCCTTCGACGACGACGTCGAACTTGGTCACGCCTGTTCCTGCTTACGGTAGCGGGTGACGTAGCCGGTGATGCGGTTGCGCATGCTAATTGACTTGACGTCAGTCAGCTCGGTCACCTGTGTCTTGTTGTGGTCGAAGTCCTCGGTAAAGCGGTCACCGTGGTTTTTCACCAGCTCGATGGCAATCCGCTTGATGTATGTTGGTCTGACCTGACCCATGCTGCCGCGGCACCCGCACCCCATATAAATATGCTGTGGAACGAAACGCCTTAAGCCCGCCTGCAATCGGAGACCATGCTTCACATCGCCTCGAGACTGCTTGGGTTGCCGGTCTACACCCGCCACGGGACCCACCTTGGTACGGTCCACGACGTAGGACTTGACACCACTGGTCACCGCGTCGACAGTCTCTACATCACCGGCACAGACCCGAGACTGGTCCCGGACAGCGCCAGTATCCAAATCCCCTTCCGCTGGGTGCAGGATCTGGACGATATCGTCGTACTGCGCTACTTTCCGGAGCCGCTCGAGCTGGAGACTCCAGAAGAGGCGGAAATCGAGTTCGAGGAGTAGCCTTATGAACGACAGTAGAGCATAGCCATCGTCGATAACGTCAAAATTTAGGGCCCGTGGGGTAGCTTGGCATCCTTGTGGCTTTGGGAGCCATTGACTCTGGTTCAAATCCAGGCGGGCCCACCACCTCAAAACTGTTAAACCAGACAAGTACTACAGCCCCAATGCACCTGCGGTCATTCCTGCTGTTTGCTGGCTTCGCGCTGGCACTGATGATGGCTGGAGAAGTTGAAGCAAATGATCCTGAATTCAGCTATACCACTGGAGGGAAAGTATGGGCGGTCGCTATCTCAGCAAACGGTGAGTACATTGCCGCCGGCTCCGATGACGACAAAGTCTACCTCTTCGACATAGACAGCAGCACACCTCTTTGGTATTACACCACTGGAGACGATGTCCGTTCAATTGCCATTTCTTCAAACGGAGAATACATAGCTGCCGGGTCCTTTGATAGCAAAGTCTATCTATTCAACAAAGATGACGGTACGCCGTTCCGGAGTTATAGCACGGGGCATGACGTGGTCTCAGTTGCCATCTCGGCAGACGGCAAGTACATCGCTGCTGGCTCCGTTGACAACAGAGTCTATCTCTTCGACAAAGACAGTAGTACGCCGCTATGGAGCTACAACACCGGGAACTGGGTGTGGTCGGTTACTATCTCTACGAATGGAGAGTACATCGGCGCTGGTTCACATCGTAATGTTTACCTCTTCGACAAGGATAGCAGTACGCCGCTATGGGAGTACACTACTGGTAGTGAAGTGGATTCGATTGCCGTCTCGGCAGACGGTGAGTACATTGTCGCTGGTTCCGCTGATGCCAAAGTTCGCCTCTTTGACAAGGACAATGGCGCACCGATATGGAGCTATGAAACCGGGGGTGCTCTGCGCTCGGTGGCCATCTCAGCGAGTGGTAAATACATTACCGCTGGCTCCGGGGACAGAAATGTTTACCTATTCGAAAAGAACAGCAGTACGCCACTCTGGAGCCACACCACTGGAGGGGTGTACTCGGTTGCCATTTCGGTAGATGGTGAATACATCGCTGCTGGTTGCGATTGGCAATCATCAAAGGTATACCTATTTGACAAGGACAGCAACACGCCGCTATGGAACTACGAAACCGATGGTTCTGTGCGCTCGGTGGCCATCTCAGCGGATGGAGAGCGCATCGCTGGCGGATCCGAAGACAACAACGTCTATATGTTCGACAAGAATATGCCACCAACTGCTCATATCTACGCCATTGCACCGTCCTCGCCCAGATTTGATGAACAGATCTATTTCAGCGGTTTCGGGTCGGACAGCGATGGCGAAGTCACCGCATACGAGTGGAAATCCTCTATTGACGGGGGACTGAGTGAGGAAGGAAACTTCAGCATCACCGGCCTCGACGCTGGCACCCACACAATCTCTTTCCGGGTGCAGGACAACAACGGAGCTTGGTCCGAGTGGGATACTGCCGTGTTGATTGTCGATTCCAACATGCAACCGATTGCAAGAATTGATTCTATTACTCCGTCACCAACCAGATTTCTTAATAAAAATGTTACTTTCAATGGTATTGGTTTGGACAGCGACGGCACGATCGTAGGATATGAATGGAAATCATCCAAGGACGGTTTCCTGAGTAACTATCAGAATTTCACCATTACCGGTTTCAGCATCGGCAACCATACCATCTCCTTCCGAGTCCAGGACAACAACGGAGCGTGGTCTGGATGGGATGTTTCAGAGCTTATTAGCCTGCCTAATACACCCCCCGTCGGAACAATCGACTCCATTGAACCATCACAGGCTGCAAAAGGAAGTACTGTATTCTTCGATAGCACCAGCTCTGACGACAATGGGACAGTTGCAGCCTATTTGTGGGAATCCTCAATTGATGGTGTACTAAGCACCGAAGATAATTTCAGCATTAGCACCTTAACTCTTGGATACCATATCATTACGTTCCTAGTGCAGGACAATAATGGCGTGTGGAGTGATTCTCGCGATGAAAACCGTTCAGGACCGGGAGTCTCACTCTGGATTTACGCAGTACCAATGCCAATCGCAGGCAATGACATTACGGTGAACCCGGGCGATACCGTGCTATTCAATGGACTGGTGACTGATGATGATGGTACCATCCTCAGGTATGGTTGGGACTTTGATAACAACGGAGTTTACGACTGGTCGTCATCCGAGAACGGCCAGACTACTCATATTTACGATAAGGAAGGAACCTATACCGCTGTTCTCCGAGCAACGGACAATGATGGCTTCACGTCTACAGACTCCCGCGTTATAATCGTCAGTAAGTCTGGTGGTGGTGCTGGTGGTGGTGAAGAAGACGGCGGTGGCCTCCCTGCGCCGTCGCTGGCCGCCTCGATTGCCGCCGTGGCCGTCATCGCTCTGCGCCGACGACGCTGATTACTTCACATGCTTCCCAAATTATGATTAATAACGAATACCTTTGCAAACGCCGGGAATTCTTCGTTGTCTTCGGCGGAATTATCACAATCTTTGCCATCTTCGCACTTATCTATACACTGAACGACAATAGCTGGGGAACCGAGTCCGAAAGCGGGATTGGTGATGTAGCAGGGTATTGCGAGCGCATCCAGGCGGGCTTCATACGCGAGCCGGCCAACACGTGGTCCAACCTGCCTTTCATCCTCGTAGGACTCTACGTACTCTGGATGATGCAATACGACTCGAGAGACGGTCTTCCTTCCCTGTCTAACAGGAGCTGGTTCACGCTCATGTATGGAATGGCGTGCACTGCTGTCGGTGTTGGTAGCTTCGCGATGCACGGCTTCAACACCAACTGGGGAGGGTGGCTCGACCTCAGCGGTATGATGATGTACATCACAATGCCGGTGTTCTACAACTTTTCACGTTTCTTCAGATGGGATGAACAAAAATTCCTCACAGCCTATCTGGGAATCAACGCACTGTTAAGCGTATTGCACTGGCAGTACGGAATTGGACTCTTTGTCTGGGTCTTCTCAATAGGTATCTGGCTAGCGCAGGAAACGGCTATCAGATACCAGCAGCAGCCACTTGCAATCTTCTTGGTGCCGATTGCAGGGATAATTATCCTCATTGGTTATAATCCTGCAAACTTTGTTCGCGAGCCCGTCGGCGTCATAATCATAATATTCATGGCGCTGATGGCGTGGTTCCTTTACCAACTTGACGAAATCAAGTTGCAACGAACCCATACACCCTATTTCTGGTGTGGCTCGGCTGCATATCTATTGGCGAGCTTCATCTGGCGAGCGAGCCAAAAAGGGAGTTCGATATGCGAGCCGGACTCTCTACTACAAGGTCATGCTCTATGGCACATATTGGGGGCGGTCGCAATGTTCTGCTTCTACAGGTACTTCAGAACTGAAATCAATAACTACTAAGTTCGATACGAAACCATGGCTCTGCGCGGCGTTATCTTCGATCTGGACGGCGTAATTGTCGATTCTTCCATATTCCATTTCGGTGCGTGGCAGCGCTGGGCTCGCGAGGTCGGTATTATCGAAGATGTGGATGAAGAATGGTTTCGTGAACATCATGGCAAGCGCAACGACGCCATCATCACTGCAACGCTGGGACTGATTTCGGAAACAGAACTGGAAGCGCATGCTACACGCAAAGAAGAATACTTTCGTGAGCTAGCACGCGGGAAACTAGAGCCTCTGCCGGGTGTCAGCACGCTGGTTGAGGAATTAGTGAGTGATGAATGGGGGCTTGCAATCGGGACCTCGACACCACGAGAGAATCTCGACCTTGTGCTGAATGAGTTACCTTTCAGTAGCGCTTTCACTGCCACAGCATGTGGTTCTGAGGTCACACACGGCAAGCCTGCGCCTGACATCTTCCTGCGTGCAGCCGAACTGCTAGAGCTGCCACCAGAACGCTGCGTTGTGGTGGAGGATGCACCAAGCGGAGTGGCTGCAGCGCGCGCAGGTGGCTTCGCGTGCCTTGCTGTCGCTACGACACGACCACGTGAGCTGCTGAGCGAAGCAAATCTGCTGCTAGACTCATTAGAGGAGGCAACTCTGGAAGTAGTCGAAAATATGCTAGCATAAACAATATAAAAATCTATTTTTAATTTAAATACTGGTCGTCATCCATTCTTGGCGTGGGCAACCCAAGCTTCCTCAGCCTGCAAGGCCTTGGTTGCGGCAGGCTGGATTCGGCGATAAACTGCGCCCGGGCGACGTGGTTGGCCATCTACTTCCAGAAGACGCTCGACAGGTATGCCAAACTCCCGCTCATTCTGCTCAAGCAATGGTTTCACGACCGCCCAATCTGCACTGGTAAAGGGGGCAAAATCACCACCGTTCAACTGGTCTACACTAACACGCTGGTGTGGATCGCGAACGTAGATAGCACCGCCTGATGCAAGTGAGAAAAGGTTTCCACCAGGATAGGGAGTCAGTAGCTCATGCAATTCTCCATCATCATCCCACTCGAGTCCATTAAGGACAACAAAACCACCGTCATTTAGCGGGTCACCAGCCATGAATGACTCTGCCAAATAATCGAGACAAGTTCCATTGATGACTACACGCGGACGGCCGACTGAATTGATTAGCGGACGGCCGGCAGCGTTTCCCTGAATGAAGACGTGACCGCCCTTGGCGCCGTACATGAATGTCTGGCCGACATCACCGTGGACTACCAGCTCACCTGACTTCAGAATCTGTCCCAGTTGGTCCTGTCCGTTGCCGTGCACCACGACGCGTGCGCCGTCCATGCCGGATCCGAGGTAATCGCCTGATGAGCCGTAAACCTCGATACAGACTTTACTGCTGTCAGAGCCGAAGCCATTGGCGATGAAACGGTGTCCGTGACATCCAAAGATGACAAGCTTGTGCCAACCATTTTTCACCAGTTCACCAATTCCTATAGCTAACGAGCCCGGGCCTTCGATGTCAAATTCTCGGGCGTCGATTACAACTGAGCGACCGTCCGGACCTCCCTTGCCGACGCAGAAATCTTTACACTCTTCAACAATTACCGAGGTGAAAATTCTCTCGAGGGATTCGTCAACCAGCGCGAGCAGTGAACTACGGCGCAGCTTTCCGGTTGGATAGCGTCGATTAAGAATCAGTGTCATGAGTCCGATAGCCTCCCGACGTGGCTGTTTCTCAATATCACGCAGGAACCCTCGCAGCTCTCCGTAGCCCCACTCTGATACGGCTTTCAGAAAGGCTGTGAATGCCTCCTCCACTGGCACGTCATAGAGGGCACCGGCCTCGCTCGCTTCCTCACGTAGTAACGTATGCGGCTGCGAGGTATTACTAAGGGTGATATGTTCACCAAACTTGTTGGTGCACTGCAGCCGGAAGCCGTCGCCTTCCGGGACGACCGAAAAAATGAACGCGCCGCCATCCGTATGAGACCCTCCGCGTGCATTCCAGTATCGGTCGGCACGAGACCAGAAGCGGTTATCGGCTTCCGAAAGTGACTCCAGCGCTGCGTCGATTACCTGTTTCTCGGATGCAGCAAACGCAATCTGTGCTTCACCTTCCTGCAGCGCAAACACCTGCGGACGCAGCATGCTTGTGTCAGTGATGCCGATGAGTCGCCACACGTCAGGTACTGATTGCGCTATGATGAAGAACCAGGGTCCATCGGGCGAACCGTGGATGTGGGTTGCCTGTAGCTGGCCATAAAGTTCCCTCTTATCTGGAGGCAGTAAAGTAAAGTCTCGCTCGGTCGTGGGTGCGAGTGACTCGATCACCCACTCGAGTGGATAGCCGTAGAGGCGGTGGTGCAAGTCGAATACCTGTACTGAAACCTCCGTATCTGTCTGGAAAAGTGGCTTCAGACCACGCTGTGCCAGATAATCACAGACTGCCTCGTAGTTGGCGAAATCGCCATTGTGGACCAGCGCCTCGTTTAACCCGACGAAGGGGTGCGCCCCGCCGGGGTGCCACACCTTGCCCTTTGTGGGGTAGCGGTGGTGGCCAATCCAGACGTGGGCACTCAGGTTCTCAAGCTGGTAGCATCGAATGACGTCGTCCCCATAACCGACCATCTTCAGGACTAGGAGGTTACGACCAT
>NYZZ01000015.1 GCA_002687355.1 Methanobacteriota archaeon | reverse complement strand
ATACCGTCAGCAGCTCACCCTGCGGGTGGCGGCGGGTCAAGAAAGCGACGCTGTCGAGAACAAACACAGCCTGCTAGTGGCTAGGTAAATATGAAGCGTACTCTCCCGGCAGCTAAAACAGCCCGAACATCGGTCGGCAGGTAATTGCGCGCCAGACGAACGGCCGCGACATCCGGTTGAGTGCAATATTTACAAGTAAATCAGGCATCCGGAATAGTACCGAGCCGAGCCATGCCGCACGCTGTGATGCACGCATCTCACACCCCATCTGTGCATTCCAGATTCGTTCGTATTCTGTCAGAGGCGCCCCATCGCGAACATGCTCAGCAATGACCTGCCCCGCGATGCGGCCGGCAATCATCGCCGGGATGATACCGGCACCGTTAGAGGGGAAAACCATGCCTGCGGAATCACCGACGAGTACGTGTGGTGGCTTGACTAGTCTCCGAATGGCGCCGGACATTGGCAGCAGCCCGCCGCCGCGATAGGTTATGCGGCCGTCATAGCGTGTCAGAAATTCTGTGAGGAATTTGCGCAGGGGTCGGCCACGCGCAAAACGTGGCTGGACACCAAGCCCGATATTGGCTCCACCCCGCTTGGGAATCATCCAGGCGTAGCCGCCTGGAGCTACGGAACCAAAGTACAGCTCGACCCTGTCGGAGAAATCACCATCCATCAGCACGAACCCCACTGCAACGTGCAGGCTCTGCTCGCGCCAGCGAGCGCGGCGCAGAGGATCGTGCGGTCCACCTGCGCCGACGATTACTTGCCCCCGCACGGTGGTCCCGTCAGTCAGCCGTACAGTATGACCGTCTACCGAAGCAACGCCTGTCCCGAGGCGGAATTCCGCGCCAGCTTCACGTGCCACCCGCTCGAGCGCTTGGTCGTGCGCAACGCGGTCAAGGATCTGGCCTCCAAATTCGAATTCCAGTGCATGGCTCGAAGGGGGAACTATGCAAAGTTTGTCGGTGAGTCGTGAAATCGCCGTCTGCGGGGTGCGCAGCAGGTCGTCCAAATCCGGCACTTTCGGGCAGAGACGTGCCATCTCCGCGTTGGTCGGCACCAGCTCGCCGCACTGCAGCGGCTCGCCGATTACGGAGCGACGATCGATAACAAGCACGCGCGCGTCACCTTCAGCCGCGTAGCGCGCGACAGTCGCGCCAGCCGGTCCGCCACCGATGATTACCGCGTCCCATTCCCCGTCCACAAACCCTGACAGTAGCGGCGAGTTAAGCAGTTTGCCAAATCGTAAGGATGATATACCCCCCGGAGTGCGGCGGGGCATGCGTGCCGTAATCCTGACGGCCGGCGAAGCCGCACGCTTGCGGGGCTGGACCACCAACCGCCCCAAGGGGATGCTGCCGCTAGCCAACCGCACCATCCTAGAGCATCTGGTCGAAGGACTACGACAGGCAGGCGTGCGACAGGTGACCATGGTCGTCGGCCATGGCGCCGAGAGCGTGATGAGCCTGTTCGGAGACGGCGGGCGCTACGACGTCGCAATCACATATGCCCGGCAGGAGAAGCTGACTGGCACACTCGACGCGTTGCGACTTGGGGCTGCGACTGCCCCAGACGAGGAACTTCTGGTCGTACCGGGCGATAATTTTGTTGCGTCGCAGGGCTTTGCAGCGCTGCTCGAGCAAGATGGCGAGACGTTGCTCGCGAGTGAGGCGCTACGTTGGTCCAAGTGGGGTGGGCTCGAGCTGGAGGGCGACGCTGTACGCATCAACTATGAAGCACCTGAAGCAGTGGGACGCTTGCACTTCACCGGCATCGCACGACTGACTCCAAAAACCATTACCGCTCTAACTAGCATGAAGGCTCGCCACCTAGGGCAGGCACTCCAAACACTGCTCGCCTCTGGCGCTGCGCCGCCGGCGGTTGCAATGGCTGAGGCGTGGCACAATATCGTCTATCCCTGGGATCTAGTTGGCGGCAACCAAATCGCACTGCGCTACCTGCAACAGGAACTGGCGGGCACCTGCGAGGGTGGCGTCACGATTCGGGGAGCTGTGGCCATCGGCAACGGAACACGCATCGCCGCTGGCTGCTACTTACAGGGGCCGCTCACAATTGGCAGCGGCTGTCACATCGGTCCTGGCAGTGTGCTGGGTCCATCGACGACGATTGGTGACGGAGTCGAAATCGGCACGCATTGTGAAATCGCCGACACCCTCATCATGGATTCAACCGCTATCGACAGCTACACCCACTTGCAGGCATGCATAATCGGCGAGGGGAGCGACCTCGGAGCGCACGTCATCGCACTTCCCGGCCCAGATGAAGCTACCTACCTGCAATCACAGCACTCGGTCATCGACCGTGGGGCGATGGTTGGCGATGGATGCCACATTGGCGACCGAGTGGTGCTACAGGGCGGCTGCGTGCTCTGGCGCAACGCCACCGTTGGCGACGGTGAGACCGTGAGCGGCGAGTTCCCAGCGAGGAAAAACTGATGTGCGGTATCGTAGGCTACGCCGGGAGTGGAAATGCACCGCAAATACTGGTTGAAGCACTTAAGCGGCTTGAATACCGCGGTTACGATTCATCTGGAATCGCCCTCCACGAAAAAAACGGACTTACTATCCACAAGAAACAAGGGCGCATCACGGTGATGGAAGAGGCGCTGCCCAAACTGGCGGCAACAGTTGGTATCGGCCATACCCGATGGGCGACGCACGGTGAACCGTCCGACGCAAACGCGCATCCGCAAGTCGATTCCAGCGGCGACATTGCTGTCATACACAATGGCACGCTAGAGAACTATGCCGACCTGCGTTCTGGAATGGAAGCGGCAGGAATCAAGTTCAACTCCGGGACCGATACCGAAGTGCTGCCACACCTGATTGAGCGTCATTATGACGGCGACTTGCTCACGGCCGTGCGGACGGCGCTCGGAGATGTGACGGGGGCTTACGCGATTGCGGTGCTGCACGCGGCGCATCCCGGCGAAATCGTGGCGGCGCGTAACGAATCTCCGCTCGTAATCGGTTTCGGCGAAGGGGAACATTTTATAGCAAGCGACGCGCCGGCAATCGTGAAGTATACGCAGCGCGTTGCATACGTCCGTAACGGTGAACTGGTATGCCTTACCGCCGACAGCGTCGAAATTAGTGACATGGCCGGAAACATACGTGAGCCCGAAATAGAGGAACTCGACTGGTCGTTTGAGGACTCCGAGCGGGGGGGCTATGCGCACTACATGCTCAAGGAAATATTCGAGCAGCCTAGGGCTCTGCAAGAGTCGCTGCTGCCAACCCTAGCAGAGGCTATCATCGACGGGCTAGACCTGAACTGGCGCATCGGCTCGATTTCAATTGTGGCGTGCGGTACTTCCCTGCACGCCGGGATGGTTGGCAAGTATGTCATCGAGCAGCTGACTGCCATCCCGGTGAACGTCTGTCACGCCTCGGAATTCCGCTACTCACCACCAGTGCAGAATGTAGGTGGTATGCTCTCGGCACGCCCGCTGGTGGTACTGATTTCGCAGAGTGGCGAGACTGCTGATACGCTCGCCGCCGCGCGGGTAGCGCGACAGCAGGGGTCGCACACGGTCGCCATCTGTAACGTTGGCGGAAGCAGCCTAGCGCGCAATGTCGACGGTATCCTGCTAACGCACGCCGGACCTGAGATTGGCGTAGCTGCGACAAAAACCTTCCTGGTACAGATGCAGGCGCTCTACATGCTGGCAGTACATCTTGCCTACTCGCGCAAGGGTATAGATCTGCCACAACTGCGGCGCTGGGAACAGGAGCTGCGAAAGCTGCCGCACTATGTCGGACAAGTGCTCGAGCGCCGCTCCGTCATCACCAAGCTAGCCAATTCACTGACACAGGCCAGCTCGCTCTTCTTTATCGGCCGCAATCTGGGCTACCCAATTGCACTCGAAGGTGCCTTGAAGCTGAAAGAAATCTCTTATCTCCACGCCGAAGGATACCCGGCCGGTGAGCTGAAGCACGGGCCACTGGCCCTGCTTTCGCCACAGACTCCAGTCATTGCTATCGCCAGTCAGGACCACACCCATGCCAAACTGGTCTCCAACATGGAGGAGGTGGCGGCACGCAAAGCGCCGCTACTGGTAGTGGCGCAAGAAGGCGACGCGGACGCGCTACGTCTCTCGGAACGGGTCATTACACTCCCTGCCAGCGACCCGGTTCTGATGCCATTCACCGCTGGTGTCGCGCTACAACTGCTCGCCTACCACGTCGCTGAAGAGCTGGGGTGCGATATCGACAAGCCACGCAACCTTGCGAAATCGGTGACTGTTGAGTAATTTATGATAGGTTATTTCCGGCGAGCGACAATCAACGAAAAGACAGTCCCACCTACTTCCCACGTGACTCGCGCGCCTTAGTGCGCAGGTCGCCCGAGTTGCACTTTCGGCAGCGAATCGCCGCGATAGCGTTGCGGGCGTTACAGCGCATACAAATCTTCTTGTTGAAGAGTCGCGCCTCCGCCTCTGGGAACCGAGCCATATCGCGCCGTACCAACGGGGGATAAAAGCAGTTTCGCTGGACAGCAAATAGTTTAAAACTAGCTCGTGAGGCCGGGTGCGTGCGGGCAATCGTAGGAATCCTGTTACTGGCGCTGCTGCTGGTACCCAGTACGGCAGTCGCCAACGAGGAGTTACCAGAGCTAGCGCTGGAGCTGGAGTTCAGTGACGCCCGAAGTGGCGAAGCTCGACTGCGCTTGGCGTGGCCGGGAAGTGGCACCCAATTCGAAGCTCCGGACTGGCCTACACTGCAGGCGCACTACGCCGCGGACGAGAACTTCACACTCTCCGGTAATTTTACTGCTGAAGTAGTGCTGCGCTATTTGACGGGGCCATTCCCGGGCGGCAATTCTGACGAAGCGCTCACTGGGGCGATTCTAGGTAGCGGCCCGGTCGCGGAGGCAGAACTCAGCAAATTTACCGCGGAACCTGAGTCGCTCGTACTCACTCTTGATTTTCGGCTCGCTGAAGATGATACTCTGCATCCACTTATGTTCGCGACGCAACTCGGCAACGCCACCGGGCTACAGCTCTCGCTCAGCGTCAAATATCCGCCTGACACAGAGCTAAAGACTAACAAATTCGTGCTGGATCACTTACGGTTACCGAGCGGCGGGCGACTAGGTGGAACGTCGCTTTCGCCTGTTGCGGGCACCGCCGCCTACAATCCTGCTGAAGGAGAAATTACACTGAACAAAGCTTCAGTATGGGCTGACGGACGCGTGATGGCAATCGCTATCGCGCTGCAGTTGCTGCTTATCATCACCATCAGCTACCGACTGGGGGGCGGGCTACTACGACCGCTGCTGTTCGGGGTCACGGCGCTACTAGCCTACCTATTTGTCTCGTTTCCCTTCTCGACAATGCTCTGCTACGGAATTATCCTGTTCGGGCTGGCGCGACAGTACCTGTACGCGCTCGAGGCGCGGGTGCTAGCGCGTGACATGGGCGGCTTCGTCAACGCACTACAATCGCTGTCACGTGGTGAGGCCCAAAATGGTTTGACTGACGCCGATGGTAGAGGCAACTACCAGATGCAGGAACTGGATGTCCCACGCAACCCACTGGCTCGGCTATTCCCGTGCAAGGTGCAAGAGCTGTTCCTAATCTATGATGACGGACGGCTCATCTCGCATGCAGCGTTGCACGGCTCGCAAATGGCCGACTCAGAAATCGTGAGCTCGATGCTCACTGCAATCAGTGACTTCATCAAGGATTCGTTTAGCACTGACGACGAAGTGGGGGGGCTGGAGAACCTAAAGTATGGCAACCTCAACTTGTTAGTACAGCGCAAGCGGCCGCTCTATCTGGCTGGAGTAATATCTGGTGCACCTCCAGATGATTTCGGGTTGATAATGAAGGAATTCCTAGATGAGCTGTGGGATGAATACGGTTACACTATCGGTGCAACTTGGAACGGCGACACAAGCAGTCTAACTCCAATCGTCGAGGAACTCAGCCGTTTCATCGCCTACTGGTCATCACGCTGAGTGCCTTGCTTGTTGGAGTGCGGGCGCAAGCGAGGCCAAATTCTTTTAGCAGGGGCCCAATCCGCGTTACGGCAGCGGTCGTCGCGGGCGGCCATCATGCCAGGAAACACGAGTTGACAACACAGAGAAGTTTCAGTACGACAGTCGCGGCACTCTGCGGCGGGATAGGGAGGTGACTAGCTGGACCTCGCGAGCCTGAGTGGGACTCTAGCCGGGCTAAACTGGCCTTACATCGCCTTCTTCTTACTACTGGCGCTGGGAGTTTCGTTCCTCTGCTCACTGCTGGAGGCAGTGCTGCTCTCGGCTAACTGGTCATTCATAGAACAGCTCTCGCGAGAAGGGCGCAGCAGCGGCCAGTTACTGCGCAAACTCAAGGAGGAAATTGACTCACCGTTGGCGGCGATTCTAACGCTAAACACAGTGGCTCACACCGTTGGCGCTGCAGGTGTCGGCGCGGAGTTCCACCAACTGGGGAATAGTTGGTTCACCCTTGCCTCGATTGTCCTGACCCTGCTCATACTGGTCTTCTCTGAAATAATCCCTAAAACTATCGGTGCCACCTACTGGCGCACACTATCTCCCACGGCAGCGCATATCATTCGCTGGTTGGTGTGGCTCACTTGGCCTGCAGTCATTGTACTGCGCCGTTTCTCGCGCACTATCGCACCTAATAGCAGCCATCCTGAAATGACTCGCGAGGAGATGATTGCGGTGGCGGAACTGGGCGAGAATCAAGGCACGCTTGATCGAGGCGAAACGCGCGTCATTCGCAACCTGCTTACGCTCGACAATATTCACGCTGAAGATGTGATGACGCCCAGTACAGTAATGCTAACATTTCAGAAATCGCAAACCGTAGCGGAGGTAGTTGAGACACACTCACCGCTGCCGTTCTCGCGCATCCCAGTTACCGAAACGGGTCCGGATGATGTAGTTGGCTTTGTGTTGCGTAGCCAGCTGATGGAAACTTATGGTGGTGACGTCGGTAACACTCCACTAGGCGAGCTGCTACAGCCGCTGCACACTGTCGCACCGGAGGACAGTGTCGCTGACCTGCTCGACGAGTTCATTGAAAGACGCGAACACGCCTTCATTGTCGTCGATGAGTATGGCACTACACAAGGTCTAATTACACTAGAGGACGCTGTGGAAACACTACTCGGCGTCGAAATAGTCGACGAGTCCGACTCGGTCGAAGACATGCGGCAGCTAGCGCGCGAGCTGTGGAGGAAACGACAACAAAAACGCGTTAACCGGCCCGCTGCTGATTGAGCAACTCCGTAAGGCGGTTCCCAGCCCAGAGCAGTGAAGGCAGCACCAGCAGGGCAATAAGCACCGCATAGACTATTGTTAGCGCAGTCAACAAGCCAAAATTGCGTACCAGCGGCATAGGACTCAGGAGCAACACCGCAAAGCCGCCTACCGTAGTCAAGCCGGAAATTAACAGAGCTGAACCGGTCTGATGAATAGTCGCTTCCAGCGCCTCCTTCTCCGAGCGGCGTGCTAGTTCCTCGCGGTAGCGTTCGATTATATGGATGGCGTAGTCAATGCCCAGCCCGACGGTTAGCGCAGTCACCATCACAGTCATAACATTGAGCGTGATACTGAGTACGGCCATGCTGCCCAGAATCCATATGGTCGCCAGCGCTACCGGTAGTACGTTCAGTATTCCCAGTCCAAAATGGCGATAGATAGCGACAAGCAGCAGCATTGCTAGAGTCACAGAGATGAGCGTCGATTTTAGCTGGGTGCTCTGGATGGCGTCTATCGTTGTCACCGTTAGTATATGGCCGCCTGTTAGGCTAGTCTCTGCTCCCGCAAAACCGCTGTCGGGCAAATCCTCTTCCAAATCGTACATCATTTGCTCCAGGGCGCGATTATCTAACTCGCGTGATGGAGTGGGGCCAATGAAAACACGTACCACTGCCGCACTGTACTCGCCCTGCATGTCACGATAGAGAACCTGCTGTATCCTGGCAGCATAGGTCAGGTTAGTAATCGGGTCAGCCAGGTCGAGATCGCGTTGGTACAAATAGTCGTATAGCTCCTGTACATCATGCGAGCTAGTTTGGCCGAAGGGGGCACCAGACTCAGTCAGGTTGAAGGTGTGCTGTAGTGACTGCACCCAAACAAAGCTCTCAGCGCGCACCGCAGAGTTCATAATCAGGGGGTCGTCTTCCGGATCGCGCAAGTGGCTGAACTCAAGCCGTGCCTGAGCCACAGAATTCGGCACCTGAAAAGAGCATGAATTGCCGGAGGGGTGCTCTGTGTCGTTTCCCAACGCATTCCCGTCTTCGTCCTGCCAATACAATGTCACTCCCAGCGAGAGCAGCGATGCACGCTGCGAATCCGCATTCCAGGTCACGCTAATCATCTCACCTGCCGGGACGCGGAAGGGCTGGCTACGCTGCCATTCATGACTTGGATTGCCGTCCTGTACCAGCGCGTACGGCTCGGCGGCGATAGCTGTAGTGAGTACAGAACGGACCGACTCAACCATCGGCTCGCCACCCAACTTGATAACGAAGGTGTCGTCGCTTATGCCCCACTCCCCACTGCCGAGCTGTCCTGACTCCAGCTCGGCCAGTTCATCCAAGAACCCGGCACGAGTAACATTGCCCTCAATCAAGATTTGTGACTGTGAATAACTGGCGCCACGAAAATCGGTACGAATCTTCTCAGCGGTAACCATGACCTCCAGTTCTTCGGAGAGAAAATCATCCAGTGAAAAACTGGTGTCAATACGGCTGGCACCTGCCATTGCGAGTAGCGTGACAACAGCTACCGTAGCCAAGATTACCATGGGCCGACTCTCAACAGCCATCGAGGCGCGGGTAACTGCTCGTTCAATAACTTCCGCGCCCGGTTGGGTTGGCACCGATTTCAGTCTAGTGTCGAGCAGTAGCCGCGTTGCGGTGTGGAAAGTGAGCGTTAGTAGGAAGGCGCTGATGATGCCAGCCGCGCAGAGCAAGCTGAAGTCACGTATCGGCCCAACCCCAGCAGTAACTCCCGAAAGGAACGCGATTACCGTCGTGAGCATCGCCAGCGCCAGTGCTTGCCCAGTGTGCCACTGCGCCTCCCACAGAGCCTCCGGGACCCTGCGTCCTAACGTCAACTCCTCCTGATAGCGCCGGCTCATATGTACTGCAAAGTCAATGCCTAGTCCTGCCACCAGAGGCAGTACTGCCACGTCGATAGCGGTCAGTCGCATTCCTGTCAGTCCTGCGAAAGAGAAAGTCCACGTCAGCGCCAGCAGCAGGGTCATAAGCGGCAGCAGGACGTACGACCAGTGCCGAAAGGTGTACCAGAGCAACAGCACCGACACTAACAACATACCACCACCCATCAACAGGTTGGTATGGCTGGTAGTTTGATCCACGTCATATGCCAGTAAGTCGACTGAGAACGCCTCCGCACTTACCTGCTCGCCTTCCCAATCTTGGGCCAGCTCACGTAGTTGCTGCCCCACCTGCTTACGCTCCGGGGTTGTCAGCTCCGGGTCCAAGTTTAGCAATATCAGCGCTGCGCTCGCAATCGGACCATCACGACACTCTGCATTCTCTTCCAGGAGGCTAATCATATCTAAATCACGGTGCACAAGCACGTCTGTGATGAAAGTCACATGATGGTACGAGTAGTTGCCTCCTTCTGACTCGACAAGTGCTGTGTAAACTTCATCCCAAGGGCAATCGCTAAGGCTGATTGTTTCCAAAGATGCCCCTTTTTCACGCAATGCCGAATCAAAGAAACTAGATACTGAGATCACGGTGCGCACTCCCTCCAGCTGGGCAGCCTGCTGGTGCAACTCCTGAATTTCAAGCAGAGCCTCTATAGTCAAGGCATTATTGCCGTTGGTAGGTGTCACATAGAGCTGAGCTATTTTCGATTCACGACCAAACAGCAGCTCGACCTGTTCATGCTGTCGCGCCGCCTCCGAATCGGGCAGGAACGCTTCCACGTCGGTCTGGAAACTCACCTGTAGCAGCGACGGCGCCAGCAGCAGTGTCACCAGCAGTATCGCAGCTACCGTCGCGTGTGGTCGTTCCAGCGGCAGCCGGGCGGCACGGTCGAGCATCCCGCCGGGAGGCCGGTACACCTAATAAGCGTGTTCAGCGGCCGCGCCGCCGTTGCCGCTGCTGGTATGCGCGAATGGCGCGCAAGAAATCCACCTTGCGCAGCGCTGGCCAGTAAACGTCAGCGAAATAGAATTCTGAGTAAGCGAGCTGCCACAGCAGGAAATTGCTGATGCGCTCTTCTCCCGAAGTGCGCAGAATTAGATCTGGGTCGGGCAGGTTGCCGGTGTAAAGATGCTGTGCGACCTGCGCCGTATCTATGTCGTCAGGCGCCAGCTCGCCGTCCTGCACTTTGCGCGCCAGCTGCCGCATGGCCTGGATAATTTCCTGACGCCCACCGTAGGCAACCGCGATGTTGTAGCGGTAGTCCTCGTAGTGCGCCGTTCGCTCCTCGGCGTACATAATCGCGTCGCGCACCCGCTCCGGCAGCAGTTCGCGATGGCCCAGTGCGCAGACGCGCACACGGCTGCCATGGATACGGGGGTCGTCACCAACGCGTCGGAACGCGTCGGCGAAAAGGTCCATAAGCGCCTCAAGTTCTTCCTTGGGACGGTCGAGGTTCTCGGTGGAAAAGGCGTAGACCGTCAAGACGCGAATGTCCATCTCCTGGCACCACTCCATCATCTCTTCCAGCTTACCTTGCCCGCGCAAGTGACCCTCGTACGGCGCCAGCCCCAATTGCTCGGCAAAACGGCGATTGCCGTCCATGATTACCGCTAGGTGGTGCGGAAGTGGTCCCCTGCGCAGGTTGCGCACCAACCGTTTCTGGTAGACCGCATAGACCGGTCCCAGCAATCTTCCCAGTCTGAAGAACACGACGCCGCACCTTCGTGACCCATATATGAAGCCGGACGCTGCCGCCACGTGGCGAGCGAGTGGATCTTCGAGCTGGGCGGTGAGCAGTTGCAGCTGGCGCAGGCAGAACTCACAGGGCTGCTGGTGGCGGCTGACTGCAAGCCTGCTATCACTGAGCTGAACGAATTGCGACTGCGCTGCGTCCTGTCGAGACCCCCCCCCTCCGAACTGCTAGCGCGGTTGGGAATGGTACGCAGTGGTGGTGAGCTTGCGGCTACGGGCTCGCTAGAAGAACTAGAAGCTGCAGCGACGGTTATCAACCTTGACGGTGAACGGTTTGCGGTACGCTGTGCGCCCGGTGTACTGGAGCTACAGGAGGTCAACAAGCGGCTCGGTGCCATACTGGCAAAGCACGGCCGTGTCGACTTGGAGCAGCCTGCAATCATAGTGCGCGTCTTCCAAGGTGAAAAACTACAACTGCTACTCGAGCGTGAAGCGACCGGTTACCGACGCTGCCTGAAGCATCATCTGAATCGGCGACCGCGCTTCGCGCCAGTCTCGCTGCCGCCACGGCTGGCACGCGCGATGGTGAATCTGGCACTCCCGTCAGGTGCCGGGAAATTATTGGACCCGTTCTGCGGTACCGGCGGACTACTCATCGAAGCAGACGATTGCAATTTGGAGGCGAATGGCAGCGATTTCGATGGGGAAATGATTGATGCAACGCGCGAAAACTTGCGCCACTTCGGCTTCACCGCGACACTGGAACAGGGTGATGCCGCCGCGATGGTACATCAAATGAGACCTGCAGCAATCGCAACCGACCCGCCCTACGGCCGCTCCGCCTCTACTGGACACGAGCCACTCGATACGCTGCTCGCCCGCTTCAGCGCAGCATGCGCAGAGGCGTTGCCGATAGGCGGACGGCTAGTGCTGACACTACCCGACCCGGCGCTACTTCCGCAGGTAGGGTTCCGCGAGCTGTACCATTACGAGTGGTATGTCCACGGCTCGCTAACGCGACATCTGCTTGTACTTGAAAAATTTTGAACTGGCATAGCGTCAGTATTCGATGCGAATTGTGACGTTCCAGTCCATAGAGCCCTGCTCAGCCTCAATTTCCCACTTCCATTCACCGAGCGACTCCAAGTCGGCACCGCTGAACTCAGTGCTGTATTCTCCCTGGCCCTGCCCGGTCTCGTTGTAGACCGCGTCGTCGGTGGAGTTGTAGATGGTAATTGTCACCTCAGCTGTTGTGATGACTCCATTCTGAGTCAGGTCCCACGCCATGCTCGCCAGTGCCGCGCCCTGCTTCACCTCGAAGGGAACATCTTCTGTGTCACAATTGCCAGTTAGCTGGCAAGAAACAGTGCCCTCTCCCTCGAAAGTCTCAACCTGCGGTTCAGCCACAGTGATGACTGTTTCGGCAAAGTCATTGAGTCCGGCCGGGTCGGTTACAGTCAATCTCACAGTGTAGGCGCCCTCGGCATCATAGGCATGGCTGACACTAATGCCAGAAGATGAATTGCTGTCACCGAATTCCCAGACGTAAGTCAGCGAGTCGCCGTCGGGGTCACTCGATTGGTGACCTCGGAAACTTACTGTCTCGTTGACCAGTACCTGCCCATCGACAGGAGTGACGGTAATGGTCGCCTGCGGTGCGCGATTCTCTTGCTCCAGTTCATCCTCGTCCGCTTCCAGTACTAAGAACCAGTAACCCGCACCAGCACCAGCGCCAGCGATGAGCAACAACAGCAGGACTAACAGGCTCAGTTTTTTCACAGTAATGCACGACCGTGCGTAGCGCTATAAAGAATTGCGTACCTCGACGGAAGGTTGACTATAACGAAAGCATATAAATAGGGGCCTAGGCTGCCGCCCACTCCGGACTGTGTCCGGGAGGTATGTTTGGTCGACGAGAAAGAATTCAAGTACATCGTCCGTATTGCCAGTACTGACATTCCGGGAGAGCAACGGCTGGCCTACGCACTTCCTCGCATTAGAGGGATTGGCCAACGCATGGGTCATGCGCTAATTTCCGAGCTCGGGCTCGACCCTGACCGCCCTGCTGGTGAATTGGACGACAAGGATGTTGCCCGCCTCGAAGAAGCGGTGACCAAGGGCGCGCAGCTAGTACCTGGCTGGCTCACCAACCGGCAGCGGGACTACGACAGTGGAGAGAATCTCCATGAAGTGAGCATAGACCTACAGCTGACTCACGAAGATGACATTAATAGGCTGAAAAAAATCAAATCATATCGTGGCGTACGCCACGCCTCCGGCCACAAAGTGCGCGGCCAGCGCACTTACTCCAACGGAAGACATGGCCTGGCACTGGGTGTCAGCCGCAAAAAGTTAAAGAAGTAGGATTATGGGTGACCCACGCTTTCCTCACAAGCATTACGATACTCCTTCCCATCCTTGGCAAAAGGAGCGTATCGAGAAGGAGAATGCATTGGTCCACCAATACGGCCTGCGTAACAAGCGCGAAATATGGAGAGCAAATACTAGAGTGCGAGAGATGCGGCATCAGGCACGCTCACTCACCGCTAACGCAACCTCAGTACAGGCGCAGAAGGAATGCAAGCTACTACTGGCGCGACTCAACCGGCTCGGAATGCTCGAGCAAGGTGCCGACTTGGATGAAGTTCTGCGTATGAGCGTCGAAAAACTACTCGATAGACGATTACAGACGCAGGTCTACTTGCAAGGCTTAGCGGGAACACCCAGTCAGGCGCGGCAGCTAATTACGCATGGCCACATCGCGATTGATGGTACCGTCTCGCGAGTGCCCGGGATGCTAGTCACCCGCCTCCAGGAGACGCTGATTGCCTACGGCAGCGGTTCGCCGCTCACCAACGACCTGCACCCTGTACGGCCCAAGCCACGTGGCGAAGCTGATTTCACCAACCAAACGACTGATGATGATGTAAAGACTCTGGCCAAAAATGGTAAACCACCGGAAGAAAAGACCGTAACTAATAAAAAAGAGCTCGCCCCAAAGGAGCAGCCAATAAAGGCTGACGAAAACACTGCTGGGGAAGCAAAGAAGGACGCTTCAACCGCAGTCACTGATGAGGAGAAAAATAAAGCCCCTAAAACGGATGCGAAGGAAGTGCCTGCTGCAGCTACTAGCAAAATTGAGGATGATTCTAAGACCAGTGAGGAGCAGGCATGACCGAACGCTGGGCGGTGGCACACATATTTGCATCGCACAATAACCTAATCATCACCGTCACCGATCCGACAGGAGCGGAGACTATCGCCAAATGTTCGGGCGGCATGGTAGTACGGGCGCAACGTGAGGAATCACGCCCTCACGCGGCAATGCTGGCGGCCAACCAAGTCGCTGAAACGCTCAAGGAGCGGGGTATCCAGCAGGTGCAAGTGCGACTGCGCGGTGCTGGTGGCAAGCGAGGCGGCAACCCCGGTCCAGGCGCACAGGCAGCCATTCGGTCACTGACACGCGCAGGCATCCTGATTACTCGTATCGATGACGTTACCCCCATCCCGCACGACGGGGGCAAGCCCAAAGGCGGACGGCGAGGTCGGAGGGTATGATGAAGCTCACTCTCCACGAAATGCGCGACGACTACGGACTACTCGAATTCGAGGAAGTCAATTACTCCTTCTTAAACTCTGTGCGAAGGGCACTAATCTCAATGGTTCCTTGCCTTGCTATCCACGAAGTGGACTTCCATATGGGTGCGCTCGGCGCATGGACCGATGAAGAAGGAGATGAGCACGAATACGAGTCTCTCAGCGCAATGTTCAACGAGATTTTTGCGCACCGGCTCGGTATGCTGCCAGTGCCGACCGACTCCGCGACATTGCAGGCATTTGGCGTGGCAGTAAATGACCCCGAACAGCAGCCGGAAATCATGTATTCGCTTAACAAGCAAGGCCCCTGCACAGTCTACTCGGGCGATCTGGAGCCAATAAATGGAGACAAGTCGCTGAACATTCCTGATCCACACATTCCCATCGTCAGGCTTGATGAAGGACAGGCCGTACTTGTCTACGCTCGAGCAACTATTGGCTCAGGATTTCAGCACGCCAAGTGGCAGGCGGTCGTAGCACCGCGTTTCCACGAAGCCAAAACGCTGCGCCTGAGTGGCAAACGGAGCAATGAGCTGGCTGAGGCGGCTGGGACTGGTGGCTTTCAAAAAAGTGGCAAGACACAACTACTGAAGGACCCTGTCAAGGCTTACCATGCTATTCGTAACCTGCGACAGTTCCACACCGACGAGGAGGCCCAAGCAGCGATTAAGATTGAGACGCTGCCCGACCGTTACCTATTTGAGTTCGAGACTACCGGTGCAGTCACTGCCCGGCTGGCGTTGGAGCAAGCCCTTAAAGCTCTCGATTCGCACTGCGCCGAGTTCATCGCCGGCCTCGAAACGGCAGCCTGAGCGGGGGTCGCATAGCATGGCCAATTGCGCCAGGTTGAGGGCCTGGTCCTTCAGAGGTACGAGGGTTCAAATCCCTCCCCCCGCACCATTTTTATTTTATATCTAGATGGTGCATAGAAACTATCTCGTATTCCCCACCCGGCAATAACTTTTCGATAGCCTCGCGGGATTGTCTGAAAGCGGTCGCCAGCTGCCCTATCAATGCTTTGCGCTCAGTGAAACCGGGCTTTAGCGTAACCCAGCGACGTCCGTGCGCCTGCACTGCCGCAACCGGGCCTGCCATCAACTTCAGCGCGCCCTCCCATTCAATTTCTCCCAACGCCAGTTCGACCGGCAGGTTACGGTGCCAGTTGCGCCGACCCCGCAACATGAAGGCTCCCTTGGGCAGGAACTCCCCCGTTGGCGGCGTCTTCGATACCTGATCCTGCTCGACCCAGTAGGCATGCCCAGAGGCGACACCTGCACCCCAAGCGCGTGAGCAGGCGAGACTGAAGCGGCATGCTTCCTCCATCGCCGCCTCCGACGGCGATTTTGCTCCGTGCTTAACCACTACTGAAGGTGCACCATGGATGTCAGCGTGCGCGTAGCAGTCGTCCTGCTTTAGGTAGCGTTTGACAACTCGATCGTTCGAGTTGGCATCGCGGCCTGCTACAACAATCTCACCGGTCGACGCAATAAACCAACGGTAGCGTTCAAACCATTCCTGCGGCGCTGCCGGGGTAGCTGGCTTGCGCTTGGAGGGAGAGGGCGCCACTGCCAGCTTACGCGCGCGCGCAGCCTTGTGCTCCAATCGTTTGGCGGCATCGAAAAGCAATGATGCGTTCGCCTCTATCGAGAGCGTAGTATCCAGCTCCAGCTCGTGCCCATCCAATTCAATAGTTAACCGACCGCGGTGGTCTGATTTGTCTTTCCTCATCGCTTCACTGGCCGCATCGGTGTGCGCAAATAGCAAATCGCCGTTGCTACGCAGTTTTATCGCTTCTGCTTCGAACTCAACCGCAGCAGCGCGCTGCTTCGTCAGGCGGCGCTCGTTGGCGTCCGGTTCTTTTGCCGGCGGTGGGCGCAACTCGCGAAAGGCAGCAATCGCCTCATCGAGACTCTGGAAGTCGCGGCGCTCATCGTAGCCTTCGAGCAGGAACGGCGAGACCGTTACCGGTTCGCCAGCACGGAAAAAGATAGCGGGTTGCCGCTCATCGTCGAGTAGTTTCCGTAGCCGCTGCCATAATTCAGCTGATGTAGAAGCGGGTAGCGACATGGCTCGTGTCCCCGCAAAACCCCAGGCGATTGTCTCAGCCAAATCGCCGCCTAGGTTGCACTCGACCGCCAGTGCCGGCACTAGCTCGCGCTCAGACGATGCTAATTGTTTACTGAACTGGGTCTTACTCGTTGTGAAAGGGTCGAAGGTGGCGGGCGGTGGGTGATATTTCTCGTCAGGCGCCAGCGTACGATGGCGGAACTTCTGCCGCCGCAACGCCTGCACGATAACACCCTCCTCACAGAGCAACGCGTTCCCGCGATGGAATAGCTCGAGCAGCAGCACCGGTCGCGCCTCGCCTACTGAAAAACGCAGCTCCAGGATACGGTCGGCGCTCAGCTGCGCAACATGCTCCAGCCGCGCTTTACGGATATGCCGTCGCAGTTCGGTGATAAAGCCACCCGATGTAGGAGCACCAGCTGGAGCGTCGCCCAGCCAGGTCCAGCCCTGCAAATCGACTAGTAGCCGCAGTCCCCCATGTTGGCGATGACGCAGCTTGAAATGCAGTAAATTGGCTTCAGGGCGCTGAACTTGCTCAACACGCGCGCCAATCAGTGATTGCCATCCCTCAACCAGCACCCGTAGGTCAGGACTGCTGAGCGCCTTTTTCATCGCCTCCCGCAGTCTACTCTTCGTCTTCGCTGCGGTAATAGCGTGACAGCACCACAGCTGCACCGACTGCTGCGGTCAGGGCTGTGAAGCTCAGATAGAAGGAGGGATTGCTTGCCTTGGTTCGCACCACCTTGAAGTGAGCCGTACCTTTGTTGTTGGTTTCGTCACTCTCTAAAATTGCCTTGTCGCTCGCTTCGCGTCCATCCAAGTTGTTGAACTGGTCAACGCGCACCTCAATCGGTAAGCCGCTTTCAGTGTCGCTGTGCGCGCGGCTCGGCTTGAAACTAGCCGAAACCGTCTGTTCACTGCCGTGATTCAGCGTGTCCAAGTACTTAACATCAACTGTTGCACCGTCGACCGTGAACAGTACATCCACAGTGCTTGCGCTGTTCCCGGCGACGTCAATATTGCCACCATTGTTGCGCACCTTAGCGTAAACTGTTATCAACTGTGAGTCGCCGCGGGCAGTAATCCAGGCTGATGTGTGCGAAAAGGAAATATCGGTGTCCTTGATTTCGAAATCAGGCTCAGGCACCACTACAGTTATGGACTCGGTATCGGAGGCTCCACTACTACTGGTCACAGAAAGGGTTACAGTGTAGGTATCCGGAACTTCGCTTGAATAGGGAGTTATACTCATCTGGCCATTGACAGTATGCTCTGCGACCGTGTTGCTCTGTCCCTGAATAGTCTGATCAGCAGGCAGCCCGTCCGAAAGGGTCCAGCCGCTTCCGGTAGTGGATATGGAAAGGTCATAGGTATCCTGCTGCCAACCGGTATTGGTGACAGTGTAGCGCCAGGTAGTGGTCACGCCTTGTATCACCTCGTTGCCACCATCAGTCGAGGCTGATTCGATGACCAAGTCCACCTTGTAGGGGCTGACCGCGGTAATCTCCAACTCAACCGTGTTGGTGCTGTTGTCAGAGTTCGCGGGGTCACCGTCAACGTCCTGCGGCGCGTTTATGTAGCGGGGGTCGGTCTTGGCGTATACAGCCAGCGTATTCGAGGAACCACCAGAGCAGGGGGAAACACAGTAGACTGTCAGGAGCACAGTCGCGGATTCGCCTTGCTCGATGTCGAGTATATTGTCATCCAGTGTTTCACCCTCCTCGTCAAAGAAAAGGTACATCCACTCAGTTCCCGAGAGCCAGCTACCATAGAGCTTGCTGGTCTGCCAGCTAAAGTCACTACTGGCGGCGTTGGCCAGCGTCAGGGTGAAAACCACATTTTCATTCTCAAGCACGGTGGCGCTGGTCTTGTCGGAGCTCAGTGTTACCGGTGAACCGGCGCTGACAGTCTGCGTAACAACCAGCGAACCAAAGAGCAGCGCTGCCACTGCCAGTACTGTCACGGTCCTACTGCTGCCAACACGAGATACGTTTTCAGGAGTCATCCTTACCATTCCTGCCCCGTGCGAGCGGGACAAAGGTGTACTTAATCCTTATTTTATAAACCTTTGGTGCTGTCATCGTCGGTAGGCGGAGTGATTTAAACCATAAGGCTGAATGGCAGGTGAATGGCAAGAGGAATACCGGTCGAAAAAGACGTGACGAACTTCGGCGCGCTGTTTGCCACTGCAGCTGCCGCCACGCTGCAACTACAGCCGTGCAGCGCTACCAGTATTATCGTTGCTGGCATGGGTGGTTCCGGTCTCACCGGACAGCTAGCACAGGCGCTCGCAGAGCGGTGTGGCGGCCTGCGCGTCAGCGCCTGGAACGACTACGGGCTACCAGCGTGGGCTGACCGCAGCAAGCATCTCATCGCCGTCTCATATTCAGGCAACACCGCCGAGACGCTCTCGAGCGCCGCTCGCGCTGCTGAGCTAGGCTGCGGGTGGGACGTCATTACCACCGGAGGACGCCTAGCGGAGCTGGCGCGGCAACACGGCGCGCTCGTGACGACGGTTGAGCCGGGGCACCAGCCACGTGCCGCGTTACCGTTGCTGCTAGTACCATTGCTAAGGCGGGTGACACTTCCCGGAATCGAAGAGCAAATTGCCGAGACGGCGGAAGTACTCACAGAAATAGCAGGTGACGCCGGGGCTATAGCTGCAAAGCTAGGCGGAAAGCTGCCGTTCATCTACGGTGCGAGCGGCCTCGCCACAGTTGCTTACCGCTGGCGCTGCCAGATCGAGGAGAACGCCAAACAACTGGCGGTGCACCATGCGCTGCCCGAACTGGACCATAATGAAATTGTCGGCTGGGCCACCCCACCAGAGAACGCAGTCGTCATCGCACTGCGCGAGCCGGACGAGCCGACACTGGTAGCCTCACGCTGGAAAGCGACGCGAGATGCGGCGTGGCGCGACGTCCCGGTCATCGAGTGCCGGGCACGTGGCGAAAGCCCGCTGGCGCGCTGGCTCTCGCTGGTGCATCT